>RFGE01000232.1 GCA_003696105.1 Deltaproteobacteria bacterium
CAGGATGTTGGTCGCGATGTCGAGGTAGGGGACGAGGTTCAGCTCGCCGGACTCGAGCTCCTCCTGCGCGATCTCCTCCTCGCGCTTCTTCATGGCCATACGGGCCTTGGCGTGCGCTTTGGCGAGATCCATCGTCCGTTCGGTGGAGGAAAGTTAGCTCGTCACTGGGCGATCGGCTTGGCGCGTGCGGGCGCGAATCGGCTTCGACGACCTCCTAGCCGTTGTCCGGCGAGCCGTGGGCGGCGGCGCCGGCCTGGCCGCTGTCGCTGAGCATGTTTTCGAGCCGCAGCGAGAACGACTCCAGATCCGCGACGACCTTCTTCGACGCGGTCGACAGCAGCAGGTGCGCGATCATACAGATGACGGCGATCGACAGGCCCGCGGTCGTGTTGTAGAGCGCCTCCGCGATGCCCTCGGCCAGCTTTTCCTGGCGTTCGGCGGGAGCCGCGTTGCCGACCGCGTTGAACGTCGCGATGAGGCCGGTCACGGTGCCGAGCAGACCGGTAAGGGTGACGATGTTGGCCATCGACCACAGCGCGCCGATGCGCGTCTTGACCTCCGGCAACACGTCGACCATCGTCTCTTCCATCGCCTGCGCGACGGCCGCCTCGCCGCGGTGGATCCGCGACAGGCCCGCCTTGGCGACGCGCGCCACGGGCGCCGACGTGGCGTCACACAGCTTCTTGGCGCGGTCGATGTTGTTGGCGGCGAGCAGGCGCTTGATCTGCTCGAAGAACGCCTTGGCGTTGATGTGCCCCCGGCCGAGGAAGTAAATCGTCCGCTCCGTGATCAGGGCGAGGACGATCGCCAGGAAGAAGATGTTGACGATGAAAAATGGGCCGCCTTTTTGGATGACGTCCGATAGGGTGTCCATGGACTCCTTCCCCCGCTTGAGGCCGACCGGTCACAACAACCCCGGCCCGGTCGTTTTACGATTCTTCTGCCTGTAGAGTCAAGCGCTTGCGCCAGTGTTGTCAAGCGCTTGACCGAGGATTCCGGGCTTCGCGCGCGCGCCGCCGCGCCTACAGCGAGTCGATCCACCGCGCGATCGCGTCTCGCTTCTCGACGCACATCAGCGGGCTGTTGAACGGCATCGTGCCCGCGGTCGGCAGCGGTCCGGACCTGCGTCCGCCCTTGGACTCGTGGTCGATGATCGTCATCAGGTAGCTGGCGTTCGAATCGCCGGGGACCACCAGGACGAGGTTCATCCCCTCGAGGCCCTGCGACACGGCGACCTGGTCGACCAGCTCGGCCTGCGCCATGCCGGCCTCGAGGTTGAGGCCGGCGGCCTGGGCGGCCGAGCCCATGTGGCACGCGCTGAACGCGGCGCAGCTCGGCGTGAAGATGTTGTCCTGGATCCACGCCAGATCCGAGTGTGCCGTGGCCTCGGCGCAGGCGGGCGACGCGTCGGGCGCCGCGGGGGCCGCGTCGGCCGCGCCGCCGCCGCCGACGCTGGTGTCGCAGGCGGCCAGGTACGCGGCGAGCGCAGCGGCCGCGGCAAAGATCGAGCGAGACATACGACGAACCTCCGTGTGGGCGATGCTACGAGATCGGGCGCCGGCGCGCCACCGACTACGGGGCCGGCGGCGGCGGGCGAAACGCCGCCGGCTCGACCGCCGCCAGGAACGCCTCGGGGATCGTCCCGCGCAGCATCGGCACGAGGGCCGCGTCCGGCGCGCCCGGCGGGGCGGGGCGTCCGGTGCGCTCGCTGGCGCGCACGAACAGGATGTCCTCCGGCGGCGAAAACTCGCGGATCGGCCGGCCCGCCTCCGCAGCCTGCATGTAGCGCAGCCAGATCGGCAGCGCGAGCCGCCCGCCCGTCGCGTTGTGCGCGATCGGCGTGAAGTCGTCGCGTCCGACCCACACGCCCGCGACGGCGTCGGGCGTGAAGCCGATGAACCACGCATCGCGGAACTCCGACGAGGTGCCGGTCTTGCCCGCGGCGGGCCGGCGGAGTTCGCGCGCGCGCCTGGCGGTGCCGCGCCGGACCACGCCGCGCATCAAGTCGGTGACGAGGTAGGCCAGCTGCGGCGACAGCGCGCGGTCGTGCGGGCGCTCCGCGCGGTGGTCCTCGAGCACGACCCCCTCGGCGGTCGTCACCACGTCGACGAAGCGCGGGTCGACGCGCAGGCCGCCAGCGGGCAGCGCCGCGTACGCGGCGGTCATCTCGAGCAGCGACACGTCCGGGGTGCCGAGCGCGATGGAGGGATGGATCGGAAATCGCGACCGGATGCCGAGCCGGCGCATGACGTCGACGACGGCGTCGGCCCCCACGGCCTGGACGAGCCGCACGCTCACGGTGTTGACGGACTCGGCCAGCGCCGTGCGCAGGGTGATCGGCCCGCGGTACTCGCGCTTGAAGTTCTTCGGGCGCCAGACTCCGGTCGGCGTCGGCACCGCGACGGGCGCGTCGAGCACGATGGACAGGTGGGTGTAGCCGGCCGCGAGCGCCGCGGCGTAGATGAACGGCTTGATCGACGATCCGACCTGCCGCCGCGCCTGCACGGCGCGGTTGAACTGGCTGGTGCGGTAGTCGTAGCCGCCGACCATCGCCTCGATGCGGCCGGTGGCCGGGTCGATGGCGACCAGCGCGCCCTGGACGTCCGGCGGCTGCTCGAGCGCCCACTCGACTTCGCCGGCCGCGGGGTCGGAGCCGGCCGCGAGCTTGACCGCGACGAGATCGCCGATGCGCAGCCGATCGCCTCGGTCGGACCGCCAGCGAAGCGCCGCGCGGGCGTCGTCCCGCCGCAGCCGGCCGGCGACCGGACCGACGTCGACGTCGACGCGCGCGCGCCAGCCGTCCCGCACGTCGACGACCGCGCCGACGTATGCCGTGTGGCGCAACAGGTGGCCGCGCGCGTCGACCGCCGGGCCATCGCCGCCGGCCGGTCGCGGCGGCCCCTCGATGAACGCGGCGAGCGCGGCGCCGTCGACGTGCCCGATCGGCCCGCGGAAGCCGATCCACGCGGCGGCCGCCTCGAGCCCCTCGCGCACCGCCGCCTCCGCCGCGCGCTGCTTGCGGCTGTCGAGGGTGGTGTGGATGCGCAGGCCGCCGAGCAGCACGCTGCGGTCGCCGTACCGGTCGACCGCCCAGCGCCGGACGTGTTCGACGAAATAGGGCGCGACCTCGGCATTGAGCGGCGCCGCATCCGTCACGATGCCGAGCGGCTCGTCGTATGCGGCGTCGGCGGCGCGGCGCGTGAGCGCACCGTCGGCCACCATGCGGTCGAGCACGTAGCGCTGGCGCGCCTTGGCCGCGGCGAAGTCGCGGACCGGCGAGTAGCGCGACGGGCTCTGCGGCAGCCCCGCGAGCATCGCCGCCTCGGCGACCGACAGCGCGCCGACGTCCTTGCCGAAGTACACCTTCGCGGCGGCCTGCACGCCGTAGGCGCCCGCGCCGAGGTAGACGTGATTGAGGTAGATCTCCAGGATGTCGCGCTTGGACAGCTCCCGCTCGACGCGCCACGCCAAGATGAGTTCGCGCGCCTTGCGGTAGTAGGTCTTCTCGCGGCCGAGCATCAGCATGCGCATCACCTGCTGGGTGATCGTCGACGCGCCCTGGGTGATGCCGTGCCCGCGGAAATTCGCCCACGCCGCGCGCGCGATCCCGGCCGCGTCGAAGCCCTGGTGCTCCCAGAACCGCCGGTCTTCGGCCGACACGAACGCCTGCTGGACGTGGCGCGGAACGCGGTCGAGGTCGACCGGGTAGCGCTGTTCGAGAAAGAACTGGCCGATCGGTTCGCCGTCGGCCGCGAAGACGATCGTCGCCTGCGGCGGCCGGTAGTCGAGCGCGACGCGCAGATCGCGCGGCAGGTCGGCGTCGAGTTCGCCGACGATCGCGTACAGCGCGCCGGCGCCGGCACAGGTGCCGTAGACCATCAGCAACGCCGCGACGCGAAGCGGCGAAAAAATCCGCCAGCGTCGCATTCGCCGGTTTGCTTTCCCGCCGCGCCGTACCAAACTCTTTACAGGGTATGGGGGTCGCGGAAAAACACAAGCGCAGCGGCACGGCGGCCGTGCTGGCGGCCGCCGTCGCGGCGATCGCCGGTCCGGCGCGCGCGCAACCCGCGCCGGGCGCGCCGGTGCCGTACGGCGTGCTGGCGTTCGACAACCGATCCGGCGCGCGCGGGCTGGAGTGGATGCGGCTCGCCGTGCCGTTCGTCCTCGGTGAGAAGCTCGAGGCGCACCCGGGCCTGCGGCCGGTCTACGGCACCCTGGTCGTCCCCGACGGGCCGCCCGCGGGAATCGGCGCGGACGCGGTGCGCGCGTTCGCGGCGCGCACGCAAGCCGAATGGGTGTGGACGGGCGCCGTCGACCGCGCGCCGGACTGGCAGCTCGTGTTGGTCGTGCAACTGTGGCGCGCGCGCGGTGATCGCGTCGAGCGAATCGGCGAGGTCCAGCACCGCGGCTCGTTCGAGGACGTTCACGTCATGGTCGACGGCGCGATCCGCGAGCTGTGCGCCCGCGGCGGCGTGCCGGTGCCCGACGGCGCCCGCGGCGTGTTCGGCGCGCCGACGCGCGACTTTTACGCGTTCACCTTGTTCGGCCGCGGGCTCGCCTACATCCACGGCCTCGACCACAAGCCCCACCTGGGCTACGCGGCCAAACAGCTCGCGCGCGCGGTGTTCATCGATCCGAAGCTGGCCGCGGCCCACCGGCTGCTCGGCGTCGTCCACCTGTGGAAGAAGCAGTGGGCGCGCGCGCGCGGCCAGTTCGCGTACGCCCTCGAGCTGCGCCCCGGCTATCCGGCCGCGCTCGCCGGCCAGGCGCGCGCGTTGATGCACGAAGGCCGAGAGCGACGGGCTCGCGAGTTGCTGGAACAGTTGGTCGACCAACGTCCGTGGGACGTCGACCTGCGGCTGGACCTCGGCCGGCTCTACTGGCAGGCCGGCGACGTCGACCGCGCGCGCCATCACCTCGAGGCGGTCGTGGCCGCGGCCCCGGAGCGGCTCGACGCGCGGCGGCTTCTCGTACTGGTCCACGCAGCCCGCGGGGACGCCGCCGACCTGGTGAGCGAGCTCGAGGTCGTCCGCGAACTGGCGCCCGACGACGTCGAGGTGCAACTCGACCTCGCGGCCGCTTACGCGGCGGCGGGCCGGCAGGAGGATGCGGTCGCGACCTACCGCGCGGTGCTCGACCGCCATCCGCGCCACCTGCTGGCGCTGGCGTTCCTCGGCGACCTGTACCGCGCGCGCGGCGACCTGGGCGCCGCCATCGCGCTGTACAAGCGCGCGCTGCGCGCGCACCCGGACGACCCGCGGCCGTACTTCCTGCTCGGCGGCGCCTACGTGGCCGCCGGCGACGACGCCGCGGCCAAGCGCGTGTTCTTGCGCGCGCAACGATTCGCCGACTATCTGCCCGAGACGTACAACAACCTCGGGTCGATCCTGTACCGCGCCGGCCGGCTCGGCGAGGCGCGGTGGTACCTGGTTCGCGCGGTCCGCCGGCGGCCGGAGAGCGCGCGCCTCCGCTACAACCTCGCGCTGGTCTACTCGACGCTGCGCGATCTCGACGCCGCCGCCGCGCAGATCGAGGCGGGGTTGTCGCTCGATCCGGATCACGTCGGGCTGCACTACCTGCGGGGCGTGCTCGCGCTGCGCCGCGGCGACGCGGACGCTGCGCGCGCCGCCTTCGAGCGCGTGCTCGCGCTCGATCCGGACCACGAGGATGCGCGGCACAACCTCGCGCTGCTCGACGGCATGCAGCGGCGCGCGGTCGACGGCGAGATCGGGATCGAGTTGCCGCAGCCGGCCCCGTGAGCGCCGGACGGATGGCGCCTGGTGTGCGCCGGTCGCCCCGGCCGGCGATCACCGCGCCGCGCGCGGCGCGCAGCGCATCGTGACGGCCCAGCCGTCGTGTACGTGTGCCGTGCGCACGGTGCCCGGCGCGCCGCACGCAGCGGCCGATCCGGCGGGCAAAAGGCACATCTCGTGACGGCCCGCGGCGGCCTGGAACGCGGCTCGTTCGCCGGCCGCCACCTCGCCGAGCAGCGCGCCGTCGACGTAAACGGCGATGGCGCGCGGACACGCGCCGTTGTCGACGAAGAAGGTGGCGGTGTCGGTGGCGACGGCTGCGAGAGAGGCCGTGGCACCGCGCCGGCCGGCGTTCGTCGACGGCGGCGCGTCATCGGTTGTATGAGCAACATATAGCGCGTCCGGCGGTGGCACGCCGGACGCGCGCGCCGCCGCGACCAGGGCGTCGGCATCGCAGCGGTGGAATGCGAGATCGGCGGCCAGCTCGCGGTCGAGCACCGCGCGCATTTCGCGGTAGTCCCGCAGCGCCTCGCGGTAGGCGTGCGGGGCGCGGCGCGCGCGCCAGCGATAGTCCGGCGGCAGGGCGGCCGTCTCGCCGAGGCGGTCGAGCCGCTCGATGGCGGCGACGTGCGCCTCGAGCCGGGCGCCGACGGCGCGGTAGCGGTCCGCCCGGTCGCGCGCGCCCGCGTACAGCGGCGCGACCGCGTCGACCGGGCAGCCGCGGCGGTGTGCCGCGAGGGTGCGCTGCGCGGCGGCCGCATAGCGCTCGAACTCGGCGCGCGCGTCGCGCAGCTCGCCGGCGAGCTGATAGAACGCATCGATGTGGCGCCGATAGCCGGCCGCGTCGCCGAACAGGACCTCGATCGCGGGTTCGCCCTCGAGGCGGAAGCCGCCGGCGGTGGCGCGTGGGCGGGGAATCGCGCGCTCGCGGGCGGCGCGCGCGGCCGCGGCGGCGGCCGGCGGCGCCGTCGGGCTCGCGGCCGGCGACCCCGTCGCGGCGGCAGGCGGGCTCGCGGCCGGCGACCTCGTCGCGGCGGCAGGCGGGCTCGCGGCCGGCGACCCCGCGAGGGCAACCCCGATCGCCGCGCAGGCGGCGACGGACAACCCACGGACGAGCGACAGGCCCCGCACGGTGGCAAGTATCCCAAATTTCGGTGAACTCTGCCAGTTGAATCCCCCTCGCCGCCGGGGGGCCGGCCCGGCCGCCCCGGGGACGCGGTGCGCCGCGGGGCGAGGGCGCCCGGGTATGATGGGACGACCGTGCCGACCACGCCGACCGTCGCTGCGCTGCCGCACCTGGTGTTCGCGTCGCCGCGCGCGCTGCCCCGCGCCGACCGGATCGACGGGCGCGCCGCGGTGCTGGACATCGCGTTCGCGGCGACCGGCGGCGGCGTGTCGTTCGACGCGGTGACGCGCCCGTTCATCGAGGGGCTCGGCGCGCGCCTCGCCGCCTGGGTGGACCACCACGATCACGAGCGCCACGCCGACTACGCGGACGACCCGCGCTTCGTGTTGGCGACGAAGGCCGAGCACGGCGCGTGTCCCGAAATGGTCACTCCCGAAGTGGTCGACCGGGCCGGCCCGGTCGACACGATCGTCTGCCACCTCGACCTCGACGGCCTGTATGCCGCGGCGAAGTGGATCCTCGGCGGACGGGAACCGTACCCGGGCGCCGACGCCGACGCGCGCTGCGTCGACACGCGCACGGGCGAGCCCGGACCGATCGCGCGCCGCATCGACCGCGCGCTGCGGGCGCGCTTTCGCGACAACGAACTCAAGCGCGCGGTCGTGCTGTGGCTCGTCGGCGGCATGCAGCACGCCGGCCATGACGAGACGATCGCGCGCGCCGAGGCGGAGTTCCAGCGGCGCCACGCGGGTACCGAGGCGCTCGCTCGCCGGTACGTCGTGCGCGACAACTACGCGTTCGTCGACGCGGGCCGCGACCCGCCGCCCTACGACAAGACCGAGCTGTTGTTGCGCGGGCAACAACTTGCCGACGTCGCCGTCGTGCGCGATTCCGGCATGGTGACGATCGCGGCCGGGTTCGATTCGGGCTACGACTTCGTCAAACTGCTCGGGCTCGACGGCGGGATGCCGACGCGGGTCACGATTCCCGAGTCGCGGCTGGACGAGGCGCTCGCCGCGATTCGCCGGGGGCGGCCGTGACCCGGGTCGCGCTGGTCGCGGTGCAGATGCGGGTCACCGCCGACGACCTCGCGTCGCCCGCGGCATTCGCCGCGTGGGTGGACCGGCATGCCGCGGCGGCCGCCGGCGCGTGCGCGGGCGCCGACCACCGGCTCGTGGTGTTTCCCGAAAACGTCGGCGCGCTCGCGATGCTCGCGTTCGCGCCCGCGCGCGCGCGCCGGATGGCGACGGTCGACCGGGCGATCGCGGTCCTGGCGGCATCGCGACCGTGGGCGCTCGCCCGGGCAGCCCTCGACCACGGCACGCTGTCGCCGCGTCGCGCTGCGCTGCTGGCGCTCGCGCCGCCCGCGGCCGACCTCGCGCGCGCCGCGTTCAGCCGCGCCGCGCGCCGCCTGCGCGCCACGGTCGTCGGCGGCAGTTACCTGCGCGCGGCGCCCGGCGGCAAGCTGTTCAACAGCAGCGACACGTTCGATCCGTCGGGCCGGCGCGTCGCGACGACCGCCAAGGTCAACCTGGTGCCCGGGCTCGAGGACGCGAGTCCGACCGGGCTCGGGCTCGCGCGCGGCGACGCGGACGCCGTGCCGATCGTCAGGACCGAGTGGGGTTCGGTCGCCACGTTGATCTGCTACGACGGGTTTTGCGAGCCGCACACGCGCGGCGAGCGGTTCGCGGCGGTCGGCCCGCGCGTCGACGCCGCCGGCTGCGACGTGATCGCCAACCCGGCGGCCAATCCGTGGCCGTGGGACGCGCCCTGGGTGTTCGCCGAGCCGGGGGAGCGGTTGTTGCGGCGCGACCAGTGGCGCCGCGAGGGGCTCGCGGCCACGCTCGCCGGCCTGCACCGCGCGCGCTTCGGCGTCACCGCACATCTCGTCGGCCGCGTGCTCGACCGGGCGTTCGAGGGGCCGTCCGAGATTCTCGAGCGCACCGGCGGCGGCGTGCGCGTCCTCGCGCGCGCCGAGCGGGCCGACGCCGCGGCGGTCGTGGCCGCGGTGGTCGACGCCGGCGAGGTCGCCGTCGCGCGGGCGGGCCGCGCCGGGGGCGGCTACACTCCGTAGCACGATGGGGACGCACGCCAGCCACCGCCGCAGCGCGCCCGACAGCGAGGCGCTCGTCGATGCCCTGCTCGCCAGCTACCGGACCAGCTCCGGCGCGATGGAGCACGTCAGCTCCTACGAGCTGCCCAGCATGGACGAAGTGGCCCGCGTGCTCGACCAGGCGCGGGCGCTCATCTTCCCCGGCTTCGTCGGCCCGGGGCTCGTGCGGGCGACCGAGACCGAGCTGCGCGACTACGTGCGCGAGCGGGTCGAGTCGCTGCGGCGCACGCTGCGCCGGCAGGTGTACCGGGGACTGCACCACAAGAGCCAGCTCGAGCGCGGCACCCAGGACCTCGACTGTCCCGAGTGTGCCGAGCGCGCCGACGTCATCACGGAGGCGTTCCTCGGCGAGCTCGTCGGCCTGCGGCAGCAGTTGGCGCTCGACGTACAGGCCCACTACGAGGGCGACCCGGCGGCGACCGGCACGGACGAGGTCGTGTTCTGCTACCCGGGGCTGTACGCGATCTCCGTCTACCGGATCGCGCACGCGCTGCTCGACCTCGGCGCCAAGATCATCCCTCGCATGATGACCGAGCTGGCGCACAGCCGCACGGGGATCGACATCCACCCCGGCGCGCGCATCGGCCGGTCGTTCTTCATCGACCACGGCACCGGCGTGGTGATCGGCGAGACCACCGTGATCGGGGATCGCGTGCGCATCTACCAGGGCGTGACGATCGGCGCGCTGTCGGTGCCGCGAGGCGCCGGCCGTCCGACCGGCAAGCGCCATCCGACCATCGAGGACGACGTCGTGATCTACTCGGGCGCGACGATCCTCGGCGGCAACACGGTGATCGGCGCCGGCGCGGTGATCGGCGGCAACTGCTGGGTGACGTCGTCGGTTCCGCCGGGCGCGCGCGTGACGCTCGCGGGCGTCGAGCCGGCGCGGCCGTGACGCGCGGGGCGGCGATGGCGGCCGCCGACGTGGTATCGTCGGGAGCGGGCAGCCGATGAGCGACCTGCAAGCAGACCGGCCGCGAACGGGCACGCGGCTGCGCTACCACGCGGCGGGCATCGAGGCGCCGCGGCCGCTCGAGGGCGTCAAGAAGATCGGGCGCTACGAGATCATCCGCGTGCTCGGCAAGGGCGCGATGGGGGTGGTCTACAAGGGACGCGACCCGGACCTGGAGCGCGACGTCGCGATCAAGACGATCGTCGCGCCGGACAAGATCGGCCGGCGAGGGCGCAGCGCCTACTTCGAGCGGTTCCAGCGCGAGGCCAAGGCCGCCGCCAAGATGCAGCACCCGGCGATCGTGACCATCTTCGACGTCGGCCTCGACGGCGAGCAGCCGTTCATGGTGCTCGAGTATCTGCCCGGCGAGTCGCTCGCCGACCGGCTCGACCGCGTCCGGTTGCCCATCCAGAAGGCGGTCAACATCGCGCGCGATCTGGCCAGCGCGCTCGCGTTCGCCCACGGCAAGGGGATCGTGCACCGCGACGTCAAGCCGGCGAACGTGTTGCACGCCGGCGACGAGCGGTGGAAGCTGGCCGACTTCGGCATCGCGCGGATGCCGAACTCCGACCTCACCCAGGCCGGCATCTTCATGGGCACGCCGGGGTACGCGCCGCCCGAGGCGATCCGCGAGGGGCTGTACACGCCGCAGGCGGACGTGTTCGCGTGGGGCGCCGTGCTCTACGAGCTTCTGTCCGGCCGCATCCCGTACGAGGGACCGGACACGCCGACGACCAACGGCTACGTCATTCGCGGGACCGCCCGGTCGCCGCGGGTGTACGATCCGTCGATTCCGCAGCCGCTGGCGGACGTCGCGATGCGCGCGCTGGCGGGCGACCCCGCCGAGCGCTTCAAGACCGCGGCGGAAGCCGAGCAGGCGCTGATGGCCGCGTGGGACCGCTGCCTGCAGGAAGGCCTGATCCACCCCTCGGCGCTCGCTCGCAAGGAGGTGCCCCACGCGCAGGTGCGCGGGCCGTTCCATGGGCCTGACGGCGCCAGCGGCGAGGCGCGGGCGGCGGCCGCGCCGCCGAGCAACGCGACCGATTCGATCGAGGTGCGCATCGAGTCCGAGGACGACGTCGGCGACGACGACCCGACGCGCATCGTCATCCGCGAGCGCAGCGCGCCGCCGCGGCCGGCCGACGACCGCACCATCGAGGCGAGCGACTCGATCATCATCGAGGACGAAGAGATCCGGAAGAACCAGGAGCTGCTGGAGCGGGCGCGGGCGACGGCCGAGCGCGCTGCCGGCGAGCTCGTCGCCGGCGGTCCCGCGGCCCTCCAGCCGCGGCCGGCGCCGAACGTGTGGGTCTGGGTCGTGTTCGTGCTCAGCGCGGTCGTCGTCGGCGGGATCGCCGCGTTCTATTTGTGGCGGCTGTGACGGGCCCGTTGTAGCGGCGGTGACGGACCCGTTGTAGCGGCGGTGGCGGACCCGTTGTGGCGGCGGTGACGGGCCCGTTGTGACGGCGGTGACGGACCGCTCGGTCTCGCGTTAGCGGTCGGCGGCGCGCGCCGCGCGCGCCGCGCGGTACTCGTCGCGGTAGCGGAGCGCCATCGCCAGCTCCTCGGCGGTGTACACCTCGCCGACGAGCTGCTCGCGCAGCGCTACCGCCGCCTGCCGCAGGCGAGCGGCCACGTCGGCGGGCGCCGGCACGACCGCGAGTCCGTTCTTGCGCATGGCGGCGAGCGCCCGCCGATTGTCGCGGCGCGTGCGCGCGATCGACTCGCGCGCGAGCGACGCGGCGACCTCGACCTGGACGGCGCGGTCGGCCGGCGACGCGCGGTTCCACACGTCGGTGCGCATCACCATCGCGCCCAGCCCGTAGCCCACCGGTTGGTCGATCATGTACGAGACCTGCGTGTGCCACTGCAGGGCGACGGCGGCGAGCGCCGAGCCGTACGCGGCGTCGATCCGCCCGGCCTGCAACGCGGGCAGCACCGCCGGCACGCCCATCGGCACGCCGTCGAGGCCCATCGCCTTGAACAGCCGGCGCACGATCGGATCGTCGGTCCACGCCCACATCTTGAGCCGCTGCAGGTCGTCGGCAGTGCGGATTGGACGTTTGGTGAACACGTGGATCCAGCCGACGTCGCCCGGGATCAACAGCTCGAATCCGCGCTGTGCGAACTGTTCGCGAAAATGCGGCCACATCTTGGCGCGCACGTAGTCGATCTCGCCCGTGGACTCGAACAGGAACGGCAGCTCCAGCACCCGGATTCCCGGGTAGATCATCCCGAGGCCGATCGACGTGAGCGCGGCGCCGTCGAGCTGGCCGAGGCGCATCTTGCGGACGACGTCGCGCTCGTCGCCCTGCGAGCCGCCCGCGTAGAACTTGGTCTTGATCCGCCCGCCGGTGCGGCGCTCGACCTCGGCGGCGCCGCGCTCGAGGATGCGCATCCACGGCGAGCCGTCCGGCGCGAGCGTCGCGATGCGGCGGGGCTCGTCGCCGCGGCTCGCCGCCGGTGCCAACGCGGTCGCCGCGGCCGCGACCACCAATCCCCATCGTCCCGACCAGGCCATGCCACAGACCTCCACGCCGATCGTAGCAGGACCGGCCGACGCGCGCCGTCGGACGATGCGGCGCGCGGGCGGCATCCCGCCGGGGTCACGCGCCGGGCGCCGGCCCGGCGCCGCGGCGTCGCAGCGCGCGCACCAGGTCGGCCTGGCCGTCGGCGTGGTAGCTCGACCGGACCAGGGGGCCCGCCTCGACGTGCGGGAAGCCGAGTTCGCGCGCGTAGTCGCCCAGCGCGGCGAACTCGTCGGGCGACACGTAGCGCGCGACCGGCAGGTGGCGCGGCGACGGCTGCAGGTACTGGCCGAGCGTCACGATGTCGACGCCGAGCTGCCGCACCTCGCGCAGCACGGCGCGCACCTCGTCGACCGTCTCGCCGAGGCCGAGCATCAGCCCGGTCTTGGTGATCGCGCCGCGCGCGCGGGCGTGCTCGAGTACGGCGTAGCTGCGCGGGTAGCTGGCCTGCACGCGCACCTCTCGCGACAGCCGCGGCACGGTCTCGAGGTTGTGCGCGAACACGTCCGGGCCGGCCGCGAGCACGACGTCGACGCACGCGGGGTCGCCTTTGAAGTCGCCCGTGAGCACTTCGAGCGTCATCTGCGGACAGCGCTCCTTGACGGCGCGGATCGTCGCGGCCCAGTGCGCGGCGCCGCCGTCGGGCAGGTCGTCGCGGTCGACGCAGGTGATCACCGTGTGCTCGAGCCGCAGGCGGGCGAGCATCTCGGCGACCCGCCGCGGCTCGTCCGGATCCGGCGGCAGCGGGCGCCCGGTGGCGACGTCGCAAAAACGGCACGACCGGGTGCAGATGTCGCCCAGAATCATGATGGTGAGCGACCGGCGACTCCAGCACTCGCCGATGTTGGGGCAGCTCGCGCTCTCGCACACCGTGTGCAGCGACAGCTCGTGCACCATCTGTCGCACGTCGAAGAACGCGCGCTCGGTCGGCAGCCGGACCTTGATCCATTCGGGATGCCGCCGGCGGACGCGCGCCGCCGGCTCGCCGGCGAGGGGCAGCCCGACGCGACGACCCGCGCCGGGCCGGCGGTCAGATGTCGATCGCTCGGCCAAAGGCTTCCTCGGTCGCACCCTTGAGCGCCTCGGCGAACGTCGGGTGCGCGTGAACAGTATGCATCAAGCTCTCGGCGTTGACCTCGGTGGACTTCGCGAGGGTCGGTTCGGCGATGAGATCGGTGACCGCGGGGCCGATGAGATGGGCGCCGACGAGGGAATGGTCGCGGGCGTCCCACAAGAACTTGGCAAACCCCGGGTACTCCCCCGCCGCCACGGTCTTGCCGAGGGGGCCGAAGGGGAACCGGCCGACGCGAAGCTCGATGCCGCGGGCGCGCGCCTGCGCCTCGGTGAGCCCGACCGACGCGATCTCCGGATGGCAGTACGTGCACGCCGGAATGCAGTCGTAGTCGATCCGCACCGGCGCCGCGCCCGCGATGTGCTCGGCGACCTGGACGCCCTGGGCGCTCGCCACGTGCGCCAGCGCCGGCCCGACCGTACACACGTCGCCGATCGCGTAGACGCCGCGCACGTCGGTCCGCAGGTCGTCGTCGACGCGAATGAATCCGCGGTCGAGGGTGACGCCGATGTCCTCGAGGCCGAGGCCGTCCGTGTTCGGCGCGACGCCGACCGACACGAGCACGCGTTCGGCCTCCACCGTGTGGCGCGCGGCCGGGTCCGTCCGGCGCGCGACGGTCACGGCGGCGCGATCGCCCCGCACCTCCACCGCCGTGACCTCGCAGCCGGTCTCGACCCGAATGCCGCGCTTTTTGAACGCGCGCGCCAGCTCCGCCGACACGTCCTCGTCTTCGAGTGGCACCAGCCGGTCGACGTACTCGACGATCGTGACCTCGGCGCCGAGCGACCGGTACAGCGACGCGAACTCGACGCCGATGGCGCCGGCGCCGACGACGACCAGCGACGCCGGCACCGCCGGCAGGGTCATCGCCTCGCGGTACGACAACACCACGCGGCCGTCGAACGGGGCGACCGGCAACGACCGCGCGCGCGCACCGGTCGCGACGATGATGTGCTCGGCCGACACGGTGCGGGATCCGGCGTCGCCCGCGATCTCGACCTTGCCGGCGCCGAGCAGCCGTGCCGTGCCCGCGATCGATTCGACGCCGTTTTTGCGAAATAGGTAGGCGACCCCCTTGGAGATCTTCGCGGCGATCGCGCGCGAGCGCGCGACCATCGCGCCGAAGTCGGCTGCGACGCCGTCGGCGCGCACTCCGAAGTCCCCCGCGCGCCGGCACAGCTCCAGCACCTCGGCCGAGCGAAGCAGCGCCTTGGTCGGGATGCAGCCCCAGTTCAGGCAGATGCCGCCGAGTTCCGCGCGCTCGACGCACGCGGTGCGCAGCCCGAGCTGCGCGCAGCGAATCGCCGCGACGTAGCCGCCGGGACCGGCGCCGATCACGAGGACGTCGTAGTCGGTCATCGCGACGTGGCCTCCGCGGCGGTCACAACGCCAGTCGCTCCGGCTGTTGCAGCAAGTCGACCAGCTCGTCGAGGAAGCGCGCGCCGAGGGCGCCGTCGATGACGCGGTGGTCGCAGGACATCGTGAGCGCCATGCGCTTGCCGGGACGCACCCGGTCGCGGTCGACCACCGGCGCGTCGCGAATCGTTCCCACCGCAAGGATCGCGCCTTCCGGTGGATTGATGACCGCCTCGAAGTGGTCGATGCCGAACATGCCGAGGTTGGACACCGAGAACGTCGACCCGGTGATCTCGTGGGCCTTGAGCTGGCGGCCGCGCGCGCGGCGCGCGAGATCGCGGATTTCCGCGCTGATCGTGCCGATCGACTTGATGTCCGCGTCGCGCACGACCGGCGTCACGAGCCCGTCGTCGAGCGCCACCGCGACGCCGATGTGGACGCGCGCGTAGTAGCGGAGCGCGTCGCCGGCGAACGACGCGTTGCATTCCGGCACGCGGCGCAGCGCCAGCGCGACCGCCTTGACGATCAGATCGTTGATCGACACCTTCGCGTCGGCCGGCACCAGCTTGTTGAGCGCGGCGCGGAACGCGAGCAGGGGCTCGGCGTCTGCCTCCGCGGTCAAATAGAAGTGCGGGACCGTCTGCTTGGCCTCGGTGAGGCGCCGCGCGATCGTCTTTCGCATCGCGGACAGCGGGCGATCGACGTAATCGTCGTCGCCGGGGGGCAGCGACAGCGACCGCGGCGCGACGACCGCGAGCGCGCGCGAATCGGGCGCGCCGGACGCGTCCGGGGCCGGCGCGGCCGCGGCGTCGGAGGTCGCGCCGGCCGCCGGCGCGGCCGCGGCGGCCTGGGCGGCCGCGCGGACGTCGCGTTCGACGATGCGGCCGCCGGGGCCGGTTCCGCGCACCGCGCGCAGGTCGACGCCCAGCTCGAGCGCCAGCGTCTTGGCCAGCGGCGATGCGAGCAACCGCCCCGCGGGGCGCGCGGCGTCGGCCGGCCGGGGGGCGGCGGTCGCGGACGGCGCCGGCGACGGCTCGGCGGGAGCTGGCGTCGCCGCAGGCGGGGGTGCCGGTGCCGGTGCCGCGTGGGTTGCAGGGGAATCGGGCGCTGCCGCATCCGGCCGGGCCGGCCCCGTGGCCTCCGTCGCGGGCGCGGCCGCCGGCCCGCTCCCCGGAGCCGCCTGCGCACGTACCTGATCGAGCAGCGCCGACACGTCTTCGCCCTCCTCGCCGAGGATCGCGACCGGCGCGCCCAGCTTGACGGTCTCTCCCTCGTCGACCAGCAGCTTGAGCAACACGCCCTCGTCTTCGAGCGTGAAGTCCATGTTCGCCTTGTCGGTCTCGATTTCGGCCACGAGGTCGCCGGGCTCGACCCGGTCTCCCTCCTTCTTTGCCCACCGCACGAGGACGCCTTCCTCCATCGTGGGCGACAGCTTCGGCAATCCGATGATCTGCGCCATGGTTACTCCATGTAGAGGACGCGCTTGGCGGCGGCCACGACGTCGTGCGGTTGGGGCAGCACCTCCAACTCGAGGCTGCGCGCGTAGGGCATCGGCACGTCGTCGGAGGTGACCCGCTCGACCGGCGCGTCGAGGTAGTCGAGACACTCTCGCTGGACGATGAACGCGATCTCGGCGGCCATGCTGCACATCGGCCAGGCCTCCTGGACGACGACGCAGCGCCCGGTCTTGCGGACGCTGTCGACGATGATCTGCCGGTCGAGCGGTCGCAGCGTCCGCGGGTCGACGACCTCGGCCGACACCCCGATCTGCGCGAGCTGGTCGGCGGCCTCGAGGCAGATGTGGACCATGCGCGACCACGCGACCAGCGTCACGTCGGAGCCGACGCGCTTGATGTCTCCGCGGCCCAGCGGCACGACGTGGTCGCCGTCCGGCACCTCGCCGGTGACCGAGTACAGCGTCTCGCTCTCGATGAACACGACCGGGTTGTCGTCGCGGATGGACGCCTTGAGCAACCCCTTGGCGTCCGCCGGCGTCGACGGCATGACGACCTTGAGACCCGGTACGTGCGCATACATCGATTCGAGCGCCTGCGAGTGCTGTGCCGCCACCTGAACCGCCGAGCCGCCCGGGCCGCGAAACACGATCGGCACGTGAAACTGGCCGGCCGACATCTGGTAGATCTTCGCGGCGTTGTTGACGATCTGGTCGATCGCGACCAGCGAGAAGTTGAACGTCATGAACTCGACGATCGGCCGCAGGCCGACCATCGCCGCGCCGATGCCGACGCCGGCAAACCCCATCTCGGCGATCGGCGTGTCGATCACGCGGCGCTCCGAAAAGTGCTGGAGCAGCCCCTGGGAGACCTTGTACGCGCCCTGGTAGTGGCCGACCTCCTCGCCCATGAGGAACACGTCGGGATCGCGCTCCATCTCCTCGAACATGGCCTGGTTGAGGGCTTCGCGAACGCTGAGCGTGGGCATCGCCGACTCCTCGATCAGTCCTTGGTGACGTAGGGCAGGTACTCGTCCGCGGGCGGGCTGTCCTCGGCAAACTTCACCGCGTCGGCGATCTCCTGTTTGACCGACGCCTCGATCTCGCGGATCTCCTGTTCGGTGCAGTCCGTCTCCTCGAGCAGGCGGCGGCGCGCGATCGCGACCGGATCGCGCTTCTTCCACTGCTCGACCTCCTCCTTGGTGCGGTACTGGCCGGGATCGGACATCGAGTGGCCCCGGAAGCGATAGGTCCGCACCTCGACGAGCGTCGGTTCCCCCTCGCGGGCGCGCGCGATCGCGTCGGCGACGCGGCGCTTGACGGTGACGACGTCGTCGCCGTCGAACCGGTCGCGCGCCATCCCGTGGGCCAGCGCGCGCATCGACACGTCCTCGACCGCCAGCGACCGGTACAGCGGCGTGCCCATCGAGTACTGGTTGTTCTCGCAGATCAGCACGACCGGCAGCTTCCACAGGGCCGCCAGCGCCAAGCCTTCCTGAAACCCGCCGATCGTCGTCGCCCCCTCGCCGAAGAAGCACAGGGTGACGCGTTTTTCGCCCTTGTACTTGGCCTTGAACGCGGCGCCGCACGCGATCGGGACGTGGCCGCCGACGATGCCGTAGCCGCCGAGGAAATTGCGGGATCGATCGAAGATGTGCATCGAGCCGCCGAGGCCGCGGCACACGCCCGTCTTCTTCCCGTACAGCTCGGCCATGATCGCGCGGGCGCTGACCCCGCGGGCGTAGGCGTGGCCGTGTTCGCGATAGGTCGCGACGACGTAGTCCTCGTCGGTCGCGGCGGCGATGGCGCCCACGCACACGGCCTCCTGTCCGATGATGAGGTGGAGGAAGCCGCCGATCTTGCCGTAGGAGTAGGCCTTGGCGGCGGCCTCCTCGAGGCGGCGGATCGCCAGCATCTGGCGGAACAGCGGCAACAGCTCCGCCTTGGTGGTCGGCGCGCGCAGGTCGTCGGGTTCGATCCGGGTGCGGGCGTCTGCGGTGGTGGCCATGGGGGCGCGCAGCATAGCGAACGCCGTGCCGGCGCGCCATCGTCCGAGCGGTCGTGCCGGTGCGGCGCGCAACGCGCCGAACCGCCGAAGCCGGCGGCGCCGCCGCCGGACCGGGGCCGCGCGCGCGCGTTGCGGTCGTCGACGCGGCGCGCGCCGATCGCGCCATTTCGGCACGCCCGGCGGCGGCGCGCGGCGGCGGTCGCGCGACGCGCGCGGGCGGGGCGGGGGCGGGGCGGGAAACGGGGCGCGGCGGCGGATGGCACGCAACCGCGGCGCGCGCGCGCCGATACCGGGTGCGATGGACCCTCGACGACCGACCCCGACGCAAACACGGCACGACAATGCG
>RFGE01000233.1 GCA_003696105.1 Deltaproteobacteria bacterium
CGCCTCGCTCGCCGCGGCCGGCGCCCCGCTCGCCGCGGCCGCCGCCTCGCTCGCCGCGGCCGGCTCCTCGCTCGCCGCGGTCGCCTCCTCGCTCGCCGCGGCCGCCTCCCCGCTCGCCGCGGCCGGCTCCTCGCTCGCCGCGGCCGCCTCCCCGCTCGCCGCGGCCGCGATCGCCGCCTCCTCGGCGCCGCCGCTGTCGCGGGCCGCGGCGAGATCGTCTCGGCGAAGGCGGAGCGTGGGCTCCGTCCCGCGCTCGCCCCCCGGCGCGCCGGCCGCGGGCAACTCCGACGCGACCGAGGCGCCGCCGCCGAACAGTTCGGTGCGCTCGGCCGGGCTCGTGACATCCTCGAGGCGCTCGCGCGCGACCGTGATCTCGCCGCCCGCCGACACGGATGGAACCACGGCGGCATAGCCCGACAGATCGGCCTCGGTCACCGGCAGCAGGGACGCCCACGCGCCGGGCTCACCCGGCACCGGCCCCGTCGGCTCGGAGTCGGCGCAGCGCACCGGTCCGGGGATCGGTGCGCCCGTCGTTTGCCACTCCTCGATGGCGAGCGCCGCCCGCGCGCCGTCGGCGCGCTCGGACCGGTCGACCGGAGCGATGATGCCGAGTTCCGCCAGCCGCACCGCGACCCGCAGCGTCTCGAACACCCGATACGGGCTGTCCTCGATGACGTCCGCGACCGTGCGCGCGCCGTCGAACAGCCGGGCCACGACGACGACTGGATGCGGCAAGCCGTCGAGCCGATTCGCGTCGAACGACCACACCTGCGCGGGAGACAGCGGCCCCGCCTCGGCGCGCACGGCCGCCAGAAACCGTTCCGCGTCGGCGACGATCTCGGCTTGCGACAGGGGGATCTGCCGCCGGCGAACGACCTCCTCGACGCGAACGTCGACGCGCGCGTCGGACCACAGCAGCAGTTGGTGCAGCGCCGCGATCCCGTGCAGCACGCCAACCTGCGCCGACGTCACCTCCCCCCGGTACAGGCGGAGTTCCCCGCGGCGGAGGCCGCGCACGAGCGTGGCGACGCCGTCCCACCGCGCTTCCCCGAGCGCGCGCACCAGCCATTGGACGCCGTACAGGTCGCGAAGCTCGCCGGCGAACGTCGGCGCCCCCGCTCCCTCGCGCCGAGCGGCGAGCAACCGAGCCAACACGACGACGTCGCGCGCGAACGCCGGACGCGGCACGAACACGGTTGCACCGGCAGCGAACGCACGCTCGCGAGCCGATTCGTCGCCGATGTGGATGACCGGGAGCGGCCGCCCCGACGCGCGGAAACCGCCCCGCAGCCGCTCGATCGCTTCGACACCGGACAGCTCGCTCACCCGCTCGCCGACGATCACGAGTTGGCGCTCGCCGAGTCGCAACGCCGCATCGACCGCGTCGAGCGACTCGGCCGCCGCGACACCGATGCCCTCGCGCTCGAACGCAAACCGGACGGCTTCGCGCGCGCGCGGCTCCGATTCCGCCAGCACCAGGCTGTTGAGCACACCCGCCATACGTCGGCCGACGAGTATAGCCCGGCCACCGCAGCGCCAGTCGCCCGGCGCATCCCCTTGGGCCGCCGCCGCCGCGACGGGTTCCGAGTTTCCGCTATACTGCGGCCGGATCAAGGCCGCGACTGCCCGTGATTACTCTAAAAATCGTCCAAGGAAGCGCCCGTGGGAAGGTGTTCGAGACGGACCGGCCCGCGATCACGATCGGACGCGCCGATACGAACACCGTCGTCCTGCCCGACTACCACCTGTCCGGCGAGCACGGGCAGATCTTCTGCGAGGCGGACCACTACATCTATCGCGACTTGCGATCCACGAACGGGTCGGTCCTGCGCCGCGACGGCCGCGCGATCGCCATCGACGCGACGACCGGCTACGAGATCACCCTGCGCGACGGCGACCAACTCGCGCTCGGCGACCCGCGCGATCCGGTGGTCATCGAGGTGTCTTTGGCGACTGCGGCGCCTGAGCAAGCCGAAGCCGCCGAGCGATTCATCGCGTCTCGGTCCATCGTCGACCTGCCGGCGGTCACCGACCGGGTCGAACACGATCCCAAGACCGCACTGCGGATCTACAAGGCGCTGGCGCCGCTGTCGTCGCGCCTCGACCTGAGCGAGGTGCTCGACGCCATCGTCGTCGCCGCGTTCGACTTGATCGAGCGCGCGACTCACGTGTCAATCCTGCTGCGGTCGGACACCGACGAGGACCGCTACACCGTGGCGCTCGCGCGCCAGCGCCAGAAACCAGGAGAGCGTCCGACGACGGAGGTCGGCGCGGACGGCGTGCGGGCCAGCCGGTCGATCCTGCGGCGAGTCCTGGCCGAGCGCGCCGCCGTTCTCACCGCCAACGCCCAGAAGGACATGCCCGGCTCCGAGTCGATCATGAGCGGCCGGATCTTTTCGATGCTCGCCGTGCCGTTGTGGCGCGGCGACGAGATCATCGGGCTCATTCAGATCGACAACCGCACCGGTAGCGGCATGTTCACCGAGCGCGACCTCGAAGTCGCGCTCATTCTTGGCGGCCAGGCCACACTCGCGGTCGACAATGCGCGGCTCGTCTCTCGGCTGAAAGTCGCTCAGGAGCAGCTGCGCGGGGAGAACGTCTACTTCAAGACGCGCGAGGCCAACCGGCGGTTCGAGAACATCATCGGTGAGTCGCGCGCGATGAAGGACGTGCTGGCGCAACTCGAGAAGGTGATCGACACGCGCGCGACCGTGTGCATCGAAGGCGAAACCGGCACGGGCAAGGAGCTGATCGCCAGTGCGATCCACTATCAGTCGCGCCGGGCCGACAAGATGTTCGTCGCGCAAAACTGCGCTGCGTTGCCCGAGAACCTACTCGAGTCCGAGCTGTTCGGGCACAAAAAGGGCGCGTTCACCAGTGCCGACTCGGACAAAAAGGGCCTGTTCGAAATCGCGGACGGCGGCACTCTGTTTCTCGACGAGATCGGCGAGATGCCGCTGTCGCTGCAGGCCAAGCTGTTGCGCACCCTGCAGGAGGGGACGATTCGGCCGGTCGGCGCCACCGCCGAGCGCGCCGTGGACGTGCGCATCATCTGCGCGACCAACCGCGATCTACAGGCGGAAGTGCAAAAGGGTACGTTCCGGCAGGATCTGTACTACCGGCTGATGGTGTTCCCGATCCGATTGCCCCCCCTGCGCGAGCGCCGCGAGGACATCCCGCTGCTCGCCGACCACTTCCTGCGGCGCTATTGCACCGAATACCGGCGGTCGGTCGCCGGTTTCTCACAAGAAGCGCTCGACGCTCTGTGCGCCTATCACTGGCCCGGCAACATCCGCGAACTCGAAAATGAAGTGCAGCGACTCGTCATCCAGGCCGACGAAGGCGCGTGGATCGAAGTCGAACACCTGTCGCCGCAAATTCGGAAGGTCGAGGGCACGATCGCGCGCATCGCCCCCAAGAAGGGGACACTCAAGGAGATGATGGAACAGGTGGAGCGGTGGCTGCTGGCCGAGGCGCTGCGCGAACACGGCAATAACAAGACCAAGACCGCGCAGACGCTCGGCATCACGCGCGAGGGCCTGCACAAGAAGCTCGCCAAGTACGGCATGTAGCGGCGTCGCGAGCCGCCGGCGATCCCGTCATGCGCGCCGGAAGCGAGCAAGTCCGCGGCGCAACGGCGCGATGAGCGGCGCGGGCCCGGTCCTGCGCGGCGGCCGCCACGAGACCACAGGCCAGCCGCGCGCGACCGCGACGCGGCGCAAGCGCGGATCCGGGTCGACCGCGACCGGGTGGCCGACGCGCTCGAGCATCGGCAGGTCGGTCAGGCTGTCGGTGTAGAACCAACTCGCGGCGAGATCGATGCCGTGCTCGGCCGCGAATCGCTCAGCGTGAGCGACCTTGCCGCGGCCGAAGCACAGCGGCTGCAGCGGACGCCCGGTGAATCGGCCGTCGACGACCTCGTAGCGAGTGCACAAAAATGCATCGAGCCCGAACTGGTCGGCGGCCATCGCCGACTCGTACGGGGACGACGACGTGAGGAGCACCAGCGGATGGCCCGCGGTTCGGTGGCGGTCGAGCACCTCCCACGCCCCAGGCGCCGCACGGCAGGCGACCTCGTCGCGATACCAGCGCTCGGTCCAGCCGCGCACGGTGTCCTCGTCGAGACCGGCGATCGTCTCGAGCGCTTTGCCCATCACCCGATCCATGTCGATCACGCTGAGCTTGTAGCCCGCGAGATACACGAGCGCCTCGACATACTGACGACGGGTGATGCGCCCGACCCGCAGCTCGCGCCGGATCCACAGCGCGCCGCTATTGACAGCGAGCAACGTCGAATCGAGGTCGAAAAACGCCGCCGGTTGCCCAGGTGCCACGCGCTACGTATAGCGCATCGACGGCCCCCGCGCTGGCGCGACGACGCCATGGGAACTCGCCAACCGTGACGGCCATCGCGGACCCGTTCCCGTGCGAGCGTCACCGTCCCTTGTGGATCGGCGTGTACTCGCTCGTCGCCCCGGCTTGCCCGCGCCGGGCAGTGCGTCTCGATCGTGCGCGGCGAACCGACGATCGCCGAGCCAGGTGGCTGTCGCGCATCGCCACGGGCTGCGGTCGCGCTCTGCGGGCGATCTCCGGTGTGCGTCCTCGCGCCGTTGAGTTGCGCAGGGTCATACGCGCCCTCGTGCGCTGCGGGGGTGCGCCGCACATCCCCTCTCGCGACTTCGCTGGCGCGCCCTACACGCGACAGCCGGCTACGGGCGGTCCCTGAACATGCGCTGTCCCTGAAGCGTCATGCCGCGTTGCTCCGCAGTTCCTTGGGCCCGCCGAGCGCCTTCGTCGCGCCTTGCCCGAGGTTCGATGGACTTGGCGCGGCGCGCATTGTATTCGGGGCCAGCGCTAGTTTCCCGCGCGCGTCGCGATCGCGATCTTCCGCAAGCCAGCCGACTTGGCCTTCTCCATGACGTCGACCACGCGCCGGTGCGCGGCCTCGCCGTCGGCCTGGATCACGACTTGAGTTTCCCGGTCCTTTCCGAAAGCGTTCTGGAACACGGTGGGCAGATCGGATTCGGCGACCGGCTGGCCGTTGACGAACACGTCGCCGCTCGCGGTGATGCCGACGACGAGCGACGCTGCACCCGGTTCGATCTCCTTGGCCGCGCCGTCCGGCAAGTTGATCTTGAGCCCGGAACGCTGCGCGTTGAGCGCACGCTGCTCGCGGCGCTGCATCTGGGTCACCGCCGCCGCAGCGTAGAACATCAAGATGATCATCAACACGAGGATCACGTCGGTCAGCGGCGTGATGTTGATCTCGGCGAAGATCGCGCCGCCGCCGTCCTCGGCCGGGTCGATCGACGCCGTCTCACTATGCGGCATCCCGATGGCCATCGTCCTCCTCGCCGTCTGCGTCGCGCGTGGTCGCGCCGTCGGTCTGGCCGCCCGCCTGCGGCCCGTGTGCCACGAGCACCTCGAGGAACTCGTCGGTGAGCAGCTTCATCTCGGCGGCCATCCGCGCCATCCGCTGGTTCAGGAAGTTGAAGATCACGACCGCCTCGACCGCCACGATGATGCCGGCGGCGGTAACGTACAGCGCCTCCGCGATCGGACCGGCGACCACGTCGATGCTGGTCTTGCCGCCCGCCGCGTCGATTCCGCTGAACGCGCTGACCACGCCGAGCACCGTGCCGAACAGCCCGATGAACGGCGCGGTGGCACCGATGGTGCCGAGAATCCACACCCACCGCTTCATATCGGTGGTCACTCGAATGCGCTCGCGATGGACGGCTGCCACCAGCTCCTCCTGGCTGGATCGACCGAACCGCTCGTAGCCGACCAAGAACACGTCGGCCAGTGGGGACTTCGACCGCTCGCACGCGGCACGCCCCTCGGCGAACGCGCCGCGCGCGAGGCACCGCGTAACGGTCTCGGTGAGCGCGCGCGCCTTGTCCATGAAGGCCCAGTGCGCGGTGATGCGCTCGAGCCCCACGGCGACGGCGAGCACCGAACAGCCGACGATGATCCACATCGGGACCCCGCCGCCGTGAATGATGTCCCACAGCGATTTATGCATGCGAAGCTCGAATTATGGCGCGAACGGCGCGCGGTAGCCACCGCCATCGAAATCGACGTACACCGGCGCCGTGACCGCCGTCGCCGGAATGCCGATGCCGCGCATCGCGGCGTCGATCGCCGCCTTGTCGCCGGTGGTGAGCACCTCCAGATTGGAGGCGTCGATGCCATTTTCCATCACGGGGAAGATGCCGCGATCGCCGCGCACGCGGACGACGACCCACGCATCGGTGCCGGTGGCCCCCTCGCGGTTGAGCATCGCCATGTCCGCCTCCGACAGCGTGAACGTCACCGTCGCCTCGTATCGCTGATAGCCGGGCGCCACATCGACCAGGTCCACGGTCATCGCGCGCGGCGCGATCGGCGCGAGCGCGCACGGCGCGTTGTCGGGCAGCGTATCGATGTCGCGACTGGTGAAACAGGCCGCCGGCTGCAGCCACGTCTCCTTCCGCTCGCGGCTGTTGGGCGTCGAGTTCACGAACAACTCGATCGTGTCGAACTCGGCCCAGTCCGGCGCGTACACGCGGATCGTGAGGTCGACGCTGCCGGACGTGCCGTCGACCACGCTGCCGATCGGCGACCCGGTGAAGCCGGCCGCATCGATCATAATGTGCGGCCCGTTGGTCATGATGATATCGCGCGGGGTGCCGCCGCGGCCGGTGAGCGTGTCGATGACGTCGTCGACGATGCCGGGGTTCGCCAGGTCGGCGGCCGTGTCGCCGGGTACGCGCACCATCGTCCGCGGCATGCCGGTGTGATCGCTCACGACCTTGTGCGTGTCCGAGTTGCCCATCGGCGAGATCTCTAGGCCGAACGACAGGAAGTTGAACCAGTCGCGCATCACGCGGTCGAGCCGCATGTTCTCGCGAACGCCGTCGCCGTTGGTGTCCTTCATCTTGTGGCCGTTCCACACCTCGAGCGCGTCGAAGCTGTCGTCCCAGATGGTCGTGACCTCGGGAAAGCGCAGCCACTGAAGCGGAACGGACCCCAGATCCGGATCGCCGTCGATCGCGCGCCGGTCGTAGTCGAACGTCAGCCCGCAGCGGTCGAAGTACTGCATCATGTCCGAGAAGTCGGCGGACGTGGCGCGCGGGTGGTTCACTTGAATGACCTCGGCGCCGGCGCTGCGCGCGGCATCCCAGATCTCGCCGGGGATCATCGCGTACCCGGCGGTGCCACGCGCCCAGTCGATCGCGCCATGCGACGGGTTGTCGTCAGTCGGTTTGATCGGAAACGCCTGGAAGTGGCCGAACGCGAAGGGAGTCACCTCCTCGCCCGGCACGGCCCGCAGGTAGCGGTCGAGCCCCATCGCCTCGATGATCGGCTGGAAGTCGCTCACGAAATCGTGGTCGGTCGACGCGAAGAATTCGACGCCCTCGGACACGAACGTGCGGATGCGGTCCTCGCGCGTGACGATCGAGTCCGGCGATCCGATCGAGTGCTGGTGGAACTCGGTCGCGAGGTAGCCGGGGGTCGGCGCCACCTGGCGCAGCCGGAACGTGAGTTCAGCGGGCGGGTCGCCGGCCACGATGTCCAAATCGGCCCAGTCGACCGACCATTCGGTGCCGCGCGTCGCGTACACGCGATAACGCCCCGGCGGCAGTTCGAGCGGCTCGTCCGCGCCATCCCCCATGTCGACCGACGTACCGTACGCCGAAGGGATCATCGTAACCACGCCGGTCATCCGGTCGGACGTGTCGAACAGGCGCGTGTCGGGCTGCGCCGGGTGCTCGCCGACGACGACGAGGCGGCCCGGAATCGTGTTACCCGTCTCGTCGTCGACGATCGTGTAGTCGAACGCGACCGGCTCCGGCAGCGACAGGTCGACCGACGCCGTCCCCGAACTGGCGTCGACCGCCACGGCATCGGACCGCGCGCGGTCGTAGACCTCGGCGCGCGCGAGATAGCGGCCGGGTTCGACCGTGGCGGTGAATGCGCCGGTCGCGTCCGGCACCGCGTACGTGCGCACGGGGTCGTCCGGGCCAATCGCGCCGTCGCCGTCGGCGTCCACGTACAGCCCGACGCGCACGCCGGGAGCACTTTCGCCGCCGGCATACCGCGCGGTGCCGGTGACGGTGGCCGCAGCACGCCCGCGCAGCGACAAGAACTCGCTCTCGATGTCTGCCGCGTCCGCCGCGACGACGACGTCCACTCGGTGCGTCGCGCCGGCACCCGGCGGCAGTTGGAAGTACCAGTGGTCCTCGTTGAGGACGTCGAGCAGCGCTTCGGCGCCGTACAGCACAATCGACACGCCCGCGATCGTCACCTGCGAGTTGGGCGCCTCGGCGCCGGGTTCGTACACCGGAACCAGCCCGTATGCCACGCCCGGCCCCTGGTAGACGATGTAGTCGATCGGCGTCGGGTCGGCGAGCGTCGTGATCGCGTCGAGGCCCGCCCGCTCGAACCCGCGCGTCGGCGCGAACACTTCGGTGACGCCGCCGGTATCGTTGAGCATCCCGAACGGCCCCGTCACCGGCATGCCGTCCTCGGGGTTGAAGAACGTCCAGTACACCTCGAGCACGGCCGAGTCGGGTTGCAGCACGTAGGTCGTCGCGCACTCGATCGCGTCGTCGATGTCCGGATCGATCTCGTCCGGGATCGACAGGGCGCCGATGCCCTTGAGGTTGATGAAGTCGTTGACCGCGCTGTGGCCTCGCGCGCGGACGACCGCGGCGCCGCCGCCCGAACCGTCCTGCACGACCTCGACCGACTCGTGCTCGCACGTGCGCCCCACGAGGTACACGGCGGACAACTCGCCGAAGTGATCTTCGGAGACGTCGTTGCCATCCTCGTCGATTGCGACCGCGTCGACGAGGTTGCCGCCCTGCGGCACGACACCGATGACGCGCGCGGGCGACTGGATGACGAACCGCGCACGAGAGTTCCGCATGAAATAGTCGCCGACCATCCCGTGCGCCGCGGCGCCCGGAATCAGCTCGTCCGCGCTGGTGATCGCGCCCGCGAACACCGTCTGCGCCTCGCCGGTCGGCGGCGGCACCGGCGGCAGGAAGTCGTCGAGGGACGCGGAATCGCCGGTGTCCGAACCACATGCCGCCGCAGCCAGCCCGACGGCCGCCGCGACCGCGCACACGCCCAAACGTCGCCGTGTCATCGCCAGGATTGTAGTCCGTTGCGCGCGCCGCGGACATACAGCTCTCGAAACCCGTCCGTGGCAAAAATACCTCGAAAATCATGGCAAATACACCCCATACCCCGCATCTACCTTCCAACAATCGTTCGACATCCCTACGGTGGCGCCGGGTCCGCCCTTTGCACTGCGGACCCGCACGGGCTCCATGCGTTGCCTCATCATCGACGACGACGAATCGCCGCGCACGCTCATGGCGCGGATCGTAACCGATGCCGGCCACCGCGCGATCGCCGTGGCGTCCGGCGATGCGGCGATGGCGGCGCTGCGCGATCACGGGTTCGACGTGGCGCTCGTGGACATGGAGATGCCGGGGATGGACGGCGCCGACACGATCGCGCGCCTGCGGCGGCTCGCGCCCGGCCTCCGGGTGCTCGTCGTGTCCGGCTACGAGGACCGCCGGCACGTGATGTCTGCATTCGAAGCCGGCGCCGACGGCTACCTGCTCAAGGACGAGCTCCATGAATCCCTGCGAAAGAGCCTCGATGCGGTGCGCGCCGGGCACGCCCCCCTGAGCCCGCGCGTGGCCGCGGTCGTCCTCAAGCAGGTACGCCGTCGGGCCGGCTCCGAGCCTCCGCCGACGCACGAACGCGTGCGGGAAGCGCTGGGGCTGGGGCGCCCGATCGCGCGCCTTCGCAAGAACCCGCGGCTCGGCGCCGGGACGGGGTCGCACGGGTCGATCGACGCCGGGGACGCCGGCGGCGACGGCGACGGCGGCGACGGACCCGCGCGCTGACGAGCCGGCGCGCCGGCTCGAGTTCCGCTACAGTGTCGCCATGTCACGGGTCGTCCATTGCGCCAAGCTCCAGCGCGAGCTTCCTGCGATGCCCTACAAGCCGTTCAACAACGAACTCGGCGAGCGCATCTTCAACGAGATCTCGCACGAGGCGTGGAAGATGTGGCTCGAGCACTCGAAGATGATCGTCAACGAGTTTCGGCTCGACCTGACCTCGCCGGAGGCGCACCGGATCCTGATGGAGCAGTGCGAGCAGTTCTTCTTCGGAGAGGGGGCGGCGCTGCCACCGGACTACGTGCCGCCGCCGGCCAAGTGACCGCGTGACTCGCCGGGCCACGACGCCCACTGGCGACGCGCCGCCCCGGCGCGCGCTGGTCGTCGCGTGCTACGAACTGGGCCGGCCGCCGCACGGCGTGGCGCTCGCCGCCGCCGCGTTGTCCCGCGCGGGCTGGTCGGTGCGCGCCGTCGACCTGTCGGTCGACCGCCTCGACGACGATGCGGTGCACGGAGCAGACGCGGTCGCGATCGCCGTGCCGATGCACACCGCGCTGCGCCTCGGCGCCGCCGTCGGCCGCCGCGTGCGCGCGGCCCGCCCCGGCATCCCGATCGTATACTTCGGCTCGTATGCGCCGCTGAACGAGGCCTACTTGCGCGCGTGCGGCGCGGACGCGGTCGTGGCCGGCGAATGCGAGTCGGCGCTCGTCGACGCCATGGCCGGGCGCACCCCGGCCGCACCGGTATCGCTCTCGCGCGCGCGATTGCCGGTGCCGCGGCGCGACGTGCTGCCACCACTTTCGCGCTACGCCAAGCTGGTCGACGCCGGTGGGCGTCAGCGTCTCGCCGGCTACACCGAAGCGACCCGCGGCTGCCTGCACATGTGCCGGCACTGCCCGATCCCTCCCATCTACGGCGGCCGACTGGTCCCGGTCGACCGCGACGTCGTGCTCGCGGACATCGCTCAGCAGATCGCGGCGGGCGCCGAGCACATCTCGTTCGGCGATCCCGACTTCTGGTGCGGCCCCGGCCACGCGATGCGCATCCTTCGCGACATGCACGACCGCTGGCCGGGCGTGTCGTTCGACGCGACGATCAAGATCGAGCACCTGCTGCGCCACGCGGCGCTGCTCCCCGAGCTTCGCCGGCTCGGCTGCGCGTTCGTCGTCAGCGCGGTCGAAGCGGTCGACGACCGCGTGCTGGCCAAGCTCGCCAAGGGCCACACTCGCGCCGACGTCGACCGCGCGCTCGCGCTGGCGAGGGAGGCCGGCGTGCCCGTGCGCCCGACGTTCGTGCCGTTCACGCCGTGGATCGACCTGCCCGGCTTGCTCGACCTGCTCGACTTCATCGAGTCGCGCGACCTGGTCGGGGCCGTCGACCCGGTCCAGCTCACGGTGCGGCTGCTCGTACCGCCGGGTTCGCTGCTCGCGGACGAACCGGAGATGGGGCCGGTGGACGCCGAACGCCTCACGCACGTGTGGACGCACCGCGACGAACGCGTGGACGCGCTCCAGCGCCGGGCGGAGGCGATCGTCGCCGCGGGGGGCGACTACGCCGCCGTGCGCGCGGCCTACTACCAGGCTGCCGGCGTCGCGCTGCCGCCGCTTCGCCCGCCGGAGCGAATCGCGCCGCGCATGACCGAGCCGTGGTTCTGTTGAAGCGAGCCGACGGAGCGCCAGTTCGGCGCTCTCGTGTAGCCGCGCGGCGCGGATCAACGGCCGGCGCCGGCGAGCAACAGGTCGACCAGCGCGTCTGCCAGGTCGTCGCCGGCGGGCAACCCCGCGAGCGGCGCCGCGTCGCCGAGCGCCCGCCGCACGAGCTGCGCCGGCCCCGCGAGCGCGATCGCGGCCGCCGCGATCGCGGCCTGCGGCACGTCGTCGCGCAGGCTGCCCTCGCGCACTCCGTCGGCGATCGCGGCGGCGACCAGACGGACGTGACCGCGGCGGAATCGCTCGAACAGCCGGTGGCGCCGCGCGCTCGACGACAACAGCTCGCGCGCGACGAGACGCACGGTGTCGACCTCGACGTCCGACACCCGCGCGAGGCGCGCGAACAGTCGCCGCAGCCGCTGCGGCGCCGGCACGCCGGGCGCGAGCGCCCGCTCGAGATCGGCGAGCAGCGCGGCGTACACCTCGTCGACGACCGCGAAAAACAGCTCGTCCTTCGTCCGAAAGTAGTAGTAGACCATGCCGATACTGGTGCGGGCGTCGCGCGCGATCGTACGAAGCGGCGTGCCATCGACGCCGCGCGCGACAAACAGGCGGCGCGCGGCGCGCAGGATGCGAGAGCGAATGTCGGTGCGCGGTCGCGGCATGCTCAATCGAGCCTCTTGGAAAATCGCAGTGCCCCCAGCGTCACGAGCGCGCCGAGCAGGCCCGCGAGCCACGCCAGCTCGCCGGCGATCTCGCTCCAGCCAGCGCCCTTGAGCACGATGCCTCGCACGATCCGCAGAAAGTGGGTCAGCGGCAGCCCCTGGGCGAGCCACTGCGCCGGCCGCGGCATTCCCTCGAACGGGAACATGAAGCCCGACAGCAGGATGTTCGGCAGCAGGAAGAAGAACGACATCTGCATCGCCTGCTGCTGGGTCGCCGCCAGCGTCGAGAAGAACAGCCCCAACGCCAGGTTGGCGGCGATGAATACGAACGCGACGGCGAACAGAAGCCCCACCGAGCCGACCAGCGGCACGGCGAAGATCGAATGGCCGGCCAACAAGATGATCGTCATCTGCACGTAGCCGATCAGCACGTACGGGACGATCTTGCCGATGACGAGTTCCACGCGGCGGACGGGCGAGACGATCAGCTGCTCGAGCGTGCCGCGCTCGCGCTCGCGCGCGATGGCCATGGCGGTGAGCATGACCATGGTCATGGTCAAGATGACGCCGGTGAGCCCGGGCACGATGTACACCGCCGTGCGCAGGTCGGGGTTGTACCAGGTGTTGGCCTCGACCTCGACCGGCGCACCCGACGCGACGCCGCCGCGCGCGCGCACGCGGTCAACCAACACGCGGATCGACTGAGCGGTCGCCATCGCGGTCGCCGTATTAGTAGCACTTGCAACTGTTTGCGGATCGGCGCCGTCGACAATGAGCTGTACCCGTGCGGAGCGTCCGCGCAATACGTCGCGCGCATAGCCGGCCGGCACCACGACGGCCACCTTCGCGCGCCCCGCGCGCAGCGCGCGCCTGACCGCGTCGAACGACTCGGCGTGACCGACGACGTCGTAGTAGCCGGTGGCAGCGAGCGACCGCACGAACGCGCGCGACTGCGCCGACCGGTCGCGATCCGCCACGATGGTCGGGATGTGGCGCACGTCGGTGTTGATCGCGTAGCCGAACAGGACCAGTTGCAGGAGCGGAATCACCGCCATCATGGCGAGCGTGAGCCGGTCGCGCCGAAGCTGGAGCAGTTCCTTCCACGCGATGACGAACAGGCGCACGTCACTCTCCGCGGCGCGCACGCTCGTCCGCGCGCACCATCGACACGAACGCATCCTCGACCGTCGGGCGCGTCTCGCGGTACGCGCGCAGGCCGGCGCGCACGGCCGCGACTGCCGCGTCGACCGCCGCGCGCGGGTCGGCGCCGCCGCGCGTCGCAACGCGCAACACCGAGCCGAAGTGCGCCACCTCGTCGACGTCCGGCCGCGCGCGCAACACCGCCGCCACCTCGGTCGCCCGATCGACCTCGACCTCGGCGACGCGCAAGCCGCGCCGCGCGACGATCTCGGCCGGCGCGCCGACGTCGAGCAGCTCGCCGCGGAAGATGAACGCGAGGCGATGGCAGCGCTCGGCTTCGTCCATGTAGTGGGTGGTCAACAGCACCGTGGTCCCGGCGGCAGCGATGTGGTGGATGTGGTCCCAGAAGTCGCGGCGGCTCACGGGATCGACCCCCGCCGTCGGCTCGTCGAGAAACAGCAAGGGCGGCTCGTGGATCGTCGCGCTCGCGAGCGCGACGCGCTGCTTCCAGCCGCCCGACAGGGTGCCCGCGAGTTGATCGCGGCGCGCGGCCAGCCCCGCGCGGTCGATGACGTCCGCGACGCGCGCCCGGCGGCTTCGCCGCGGGATGCCGTAGATGCCCGCGTAAAACAGCAGGTTCTCGCGGACGGTGAGGTCCTCGTACAGGCTGAACCGCTGAGTCATGTAGCCGATCCGCCGCTTGATCGGCTCCGGCTGCTTCGACACATCGTATCCGACGACGGTTCCGCGGCCGCCGGTCGGGCGCAAGATGCCACACAGCATCCGAATCGTCGTGGACTTGCCCGCCCCGTTGGGGCCGAGCACGCCGAAGATCTCGCCGCGCCGGACCGACAGGGTCACGTCGCGGACGGCGATCAGATCGCCAAAGCGGCGCGACAGGTGCTCGGTCTCGATGATCGCCTCGGTCATCGCAGGTACACGAACGCGGGGACGCCCGCGTGCAACACGCGGTCGGGGTCGTCGATGCGGACGCGCACGCGCACGACGAGGTGCGGCCGCTCCGTTTCGCTGAATACGTAACGCGGCGTGAACTCGGTGCGCCGCTCGACGTATTCGACGCGGCCCTCCAGCGGCGTGTCGCGCGCGTCGACGTGAACCTCTGCGGCCGCGCCGACGCGCACGCCGTCGAGCTGAGCCTGCGGGACGAACACGTCCGCGAACGGATGCGTCACGTCCGCGACCGTCGCGATCGGCGCCCCGGCGCCGATCACCTCGCCGCGGTGGACGGCGACCGCGACCACGTCGCCGGCGACCGGCGACGCGAGCCGGTACCGCGCGAGACGCTCGGCTTCGGCGTCCGCCAGCGCACGCGCGGCGTCCGCCCGCGCCGCCGCGGCTCGCAGCTCTTGCGAGCGAGCCCCCGCGCGCAGGGCGCGCAACTGCTGCTCGGCCGCGCGCCGGCGGGCGACCGCGGCGTCGTAGCGCGCCTGGACCTCGTCGACGACCGACTGCGGCGACGCCCCGACCGTGCCCGCGAGTGCGCGATGGCGCGCGAGCAGCGCCGCGAGCTGTTTCTCCGCGGCGACCGCCGCGTCCAGTTCGGCGCGCGCCGCGCGGATGTCCTCGTCGCGTGCGCCGGCTTCCAGCAGCGCGAGCTGCGCGGCCGCCGCGTCGGCCTCCTTGCGGCGCGCCGCGACCACGGCGCGCTGGACCGCGTCGTCGAGGGCCGCGACCGGCTCGCCCGGCGCCACCGCGTCGCCCTCGTCGATCGCGAGATCCGCGAGCCGGCCGCCGACGTCGAACGCCAGGTCGACCTCGTCGTACTCGACGACGCCCTGCAGCGCCCCGGGAAAGCGCGGCTCCGGCTGGCAGCCGGTTGCCCCGGCGACGGCGGCCGCGCACGCGGCCACCCACAGATTTTTTATCATACGACTGATTATATACGTTCCGGCGCGCCGGACCGGCCGCTATCGCGGGCAGCTCGCGCCCGCTACGCCAGCCGGGGCGCGACGTCCACGTCGAGGCGAGCCCGCGCCGCCGCCAGCGCGGCGACCACCTGGTCGGGGCCGTCGCCGCGGGCGAACGCGAACCCGAGGTAGGCGTGGCCCTCCGGCAGCGGCTCGAGGATGTCGCCGCGACGCGCGGTAATCACCACGTCGACGACGCCCGGTACCGCCCGCGCGGCGTCCGCGCCGCGCACGCCGCGCAGCACGCCGGCCCGCTCGACCGGAAGCATCAGCACGCCGGACGCGGCGCGCTCCCGCGCCAGCGCGCCGACGTCTCGCCCGACGGCGTGCGCGATCACGACCTCCTCGAGGCTGACGCCGGCGCCGAACCGCAGCGCGCGGCCACACAGCCCGCCGATGGACCGCGCGGCCACCTCGACGACGACGGGTTCGATGCCCCCGGCGAGGCGCAACTCGGCGTGCACCGGTCCGTGGCGCAGCCCGATCGCGGCCGCGGCGGCGGCGACCGTGCGGCGGATCGCCCGCTGTACGTCGCCCGGCAGGCGCGACGGCGTGACGTAGATGGTCTCGGCAAAAAACGGCCCGTCGAGCGGTTCCGGCTTGTCGAACAGCGCCAGCGGGCGGACCTCGCCGTCGACGACGAGCCCCTCGAACGCCACCTCCGGTCCCGGCACGAACTGCTCGACGAGCACCCCGGCGTCCGCGGGCGCGCGCGCCGCCACGTCGGGGCGGCTCACCAGCGCGCGCAACCGGTCGAGCCGCGCGGCGAGTTCGTCCGGGTCGTCGGCGCGCATCACGCCGCGACTGGTCGACAGGTGGCGCGGCTTGACCACGACCGGGAAGCGAACATCCCCGGGAACCCGCCAATCGGCGACGTGCCGCCACGCGGGCTGTGCGACGCCGCCGGCGGCCAATAGTCGTCGCATCTGCAACTTATCGGCCGTCGCGCGTGCGGCGCTCGGCGCGTTGTGCGGCAGCCCGAGGCGCTCGCCGACCAGCGCGGCGATCACCGCCGTGCGCTCGTCGGTCGCCACCACGCCCGCGACGTCGCCCGCCTGCGCGACGATGGCGTCGGCGGCGCGCTCCGGCCGCCGGAAATCGACCGCGAGTGGCCCCTCGGCCCACCAGTTCGCGGCCAGGCGCTGGCAGCGATCGGTCGCCAGCACGACCTCGACGCCGACACGCCCGGCGGCGGCGACCAGGTCGCCGGTCTGGTATGCGGTCGTCGCCGCGATCACGAGCACGCGGTCCACGCGGGTGCAGTAGCACATCGCCGGCGCGACCGGCATCGGTTTGACGCCGCTGCGCGATGTGCTGCAATCCCGCCCGCGCCGATGACCGCTCCGATCGCGCTGCTGTCGCACTTCCCCGGACTCGCCGCCCGCGTGCCTTGGGCGGCGCTCGGCAACTGGCCCACGCCGGTCGAACCGCTCGACGCGCTCGCGCGCCAACTCGGCAGTTCGCCGCTGTGGGTCAAGCGCGAAGATCGCGCACACCCGGCGTTCGGCGGCAACAAGGTGCGCACGCTCGAGACGCTGCTCGCGCGCGCCGCGGAGGCCGGCGCCCAGCGCGTCTGGGCGACCGGGGCCTACGGATCGAACCACGCGCTGTGCACCGCGATCCATGCGCCGCGAGTGGGCCTCGCCGCGGGCGCATTATTGGTTCCGCAACCACTTACTGCCACGGCCGCACGCAACCTGCGCGCCCTGTACGCGACCGATTGCCGCGTCGTCGCGCTGCGGTCGGCCGCCGAGTTGCCGGTGGCGACCGTCGCGGTGTGCGCGCGGCGCGACGAGCGCGCCGCGGTCATGACGCCCGGCGGCGCGGTCCCGCGCGGCGCGCTCGGCCACGTGTCGGCTGCGCTCGAACTGGCCGGCCAGGTGGCCGCCGGCGCATGTCCGGCGCCGGCCGCGATCGTGGTCGCGTGCGGCAGCACGTGCACCGCGGCGGGCCTGTCGCTCGGCGTCCACCTCGCCGCTCGACTCGGCATCGGCTGGCGCGATCCGCCGCGCATCGTCGCCGTCCGCGTCACGCCGTGGCCGGTCACCAGCGCCGCCGCCATCGCGGCGCTCGCGGCGGCCACGTCGCGCGTCCTCGCCCGCCACGTCGGGCCGGTCGCGCGCGTCGGCTTGCGCCCGCTGCGGGCCGCCGTCGAGGTCGACGCGCGGTTTCTCGGCGGCGGCTACGGGCGGCCCAGTCGCGCGGGTGCGGCAGCCGCGGCGCAGTTTGCGGACGCCGGCGGGCCGCCGCTGGACGAGGTCTACTCGGCGAAATCGGCGGCCGCGTTCGTCGCGCGCGCCCGCGCCGGCGCGCCCGGCCCCCTTCTATATTGGGCGAGCCGCAGCTCGGCGCCGCAGGCGCTGGCGACCGCGGGCCTGCCGCGGCACGTCCGCCGGTGGTTGGCCGGCCCGCCCGCGCGCCCGGGCTGACGCCGCATGGCCCGGGCGCAGGACGAGGGTCGGCGCGACGCCGGCACGCCGCGCGCGGTGCGCCGCGTAACCGCTCAAAATCACAAGCCCCTTGTCGGCGTAGGGCGCGGGCTCCGGCGCGGGAATATTTCGAGTTGCGCACCGGTCTTGAGGTCGTCACACTTGCCTCGGGCGCGCCCCGCCGGGGTGCGCCGGCCCCGCGCCCTTGGGCCGCCTCCGGTCGCGGCGCGGGCTCCGGCGGCCGAGCCGCCGTGTTCGTGTTTCCGTACTGACGTGTCGAACTCATCCAATCCCATCGCCCTGCACCGCGCGCCCGCGAACGACGAGCGGCCGCGCCGCCCGGTCCCGGCCGCCAACCCGCTGGCGACCTACCTCGGCGAACTCGCCGAGCACACGGTCATGACGCCCGACGAGGAGCGCCACCTCGCTCGCGAGATCGAGCGCCGCGACATCGCCGCGTGGGAGGCGCTGCTGTCGTACCGCCCCCACGTGCGCGGTCTGCTCGCGGAACTCGAGCGACGCCTGGGCGACGCCTCGCCGTCGTTCGCCGCGTTGCGCCGCGCCGACACCCTCGCGCGCAAGTCGCGCGGCCGCGCGCCGCGCGCCCGCTACGACCGTGCCGTCCAGCAGGTGGCTGCGCTGCTGCGCCATGCCGACCGCGACCGAGAGGCGTTCGACGCGCTCGTCGCCGGGGTCGACCGCCTCGCCGCGCGCCGCCGCGACCGCGGGTTCGCCGCGTACGCCGAACGGGTGCGCCGCGCGCGCGCGGCAGCCGACGCGGCCCGACGCGAGTTCGTCGAGCGCAACCTGCGGCTCGTCGTGACCATGGCGCGCAAATTCGCCGCCAGCGGCGCCATGCCGCTGCCCGACTTGATCCAGGAGGGCAATATCGGCCTGATCAAAGCGGTCGACCGGTTCGACTACCGCAAGGGGTTCCGGTTTTCGACGTACGCGTGCTGGTGGATCCGCCACCACATCGGCCGCGCGATCGCCGACAAGAGCCGCGCGGTGCGCCGCCCCGTCCACGTACTCGACACGGCGCACCGGCTCGCACGCGTGAGTCAGGAGTTGCGCCTGCAACTGGGCCGCGATCCGACGGTGGACGAGATCGCCGACGCGGCCGGCGAGACGCCGCAGCGCGTGCGCGACACCTGGCAGCGGGTGGCCGGGGCCGAGGTGTCGCTCGACGAGCCGGTCGGCGAGGACGGCACGCGCACGCGGTTGGAGCTTCTGCCCGACGAGGACGCGCGCGACCCGGACGCGACCGTGGCCGAACGCGAGCGCGCCGCGGCGCTGCGCGAGCGGCTGCGCGGGCTGTCGGCCCAAGAAGCCGACATCGTCCGCCGCCGGTTCGGCTTCGACGGGGGTCGCGAGTACACGCTGCAGGAGATCGCCAACGACTACGGGCTGTCGCGCGAGCGCATCCGCCAGATCGAGGCGCGAGC
>RFGE01000234.1 GCA_003696105.1 Deltaproteobacteria bacterium
CGTTATCCACAACCTGTGCTACATCACCTGCGCCGTTCCTCGGACCACCCCGGGGTCATGATCGTGAGAATTCGTGGGTCATGATCGTGAGAAGTGACAATCCGCGAATGCAGCGACGGCCTGAGCCGCGAGGTCAGTTTGATTTGCTTTGAGTGGTACCAAACCGGCCAAAACCCCTGCACTCCGCCGAAGTCGAACTGGAAGCCAATTGCCGTCGAGTTATCGAAGGGGGGCGGCAAAGTGAGCGTCTCCGGTAACATCGGAGGGAGCAACGCGCCGCTGTTGTCCGGGCATGGAATCGCGTGGCGCAGGGAGGGATTCAACAACTTCTGCCGCGATGCTGGACTGCGAGACGTCGAGGCCTGCCGTACATCGCGCAGAGAGTGCGCGCGGCCTCGGACCGGCAGCGGGGGCTGAGCAATGGCAACAGTCATGGAGAGTGCGAACGGGAGCAAGCGCGGTCGCCGTGTTGCGTGGCTCGTGGGCGGCGGTCTCCTGGCGCTCGGGTTGGCCTGGGTCACGTGGCAACTTCGCGCTGCGGAACCCGCGGTCGGTTGGCAAGGCACAGATCGCGTTCGCGCGGGCGCAGGGCGCACCGCTGAGACGAGCCAGCCACATGCGACGGCACCTCGGATGCCACGGTCTCGGCCACGTATCCAGGCGGATGCGACGCCCGTGCCCGCCCTGGGCAGCACGCAGCGACGTCCGGCCGAGACTGAGGTCGCCTACGAGATTCGAATGAGGGCACGCTCGGACTATCTGCGCTTCCTGGATGAGGCACCGGGGTTGAGCTCAGCGCAGGAAATAGAAGTGCGCCGCATTCTCTCAGATGCGCAGATCAACCATACGATTGATCACGACGCAGTGATGGAACTCGCTGGAGTGCACAGACGGATCGATGAGGTGCAGGATCCGGCCTGGGTTCGAACCTTCCGCAAAGAATACGAACAGCGACTCCGCGCAGTTCTCACGGACGAGCAGTTTGAAGTTTACAACCAGATCATTGCGGGCACGATGGCCTTCGTGTCATCGGAGCCGTTCGATGTGCCCGAGCAGTACCTGCATCGCGAACACTGAGGTTGGGCTCGTGCGGGCCGGACCCAGGCTCCTCCGGGCGGCGACTTGCGGCATCTCGACCCCGAGCGTAGCCTGACCCGGCATTGTCGCGCACTTCCACCGGGGTTCGCGAAGCGCCCGAATCGGGCTCGCGGAGATCGGGCCGCTGGGGTTCACGGCGGCGTAAAGCCTGGGCGGTCGACACGGGGGCTGGCAGCTGATCGCGGCGCTCGCGGGCGCCGGGGCGGCGAGCCTCGGTGGGCTGCTGCCGCGGTGGCGGGCCGGCAGCGCGATGGTGACCGCCGGGGTGGGGGCGTTGGCGGCGGCCATGGCTCCGGCGCTGGCGACGCGCCCGCTCGCGGCGCTGGTCGCGGCGCTCGTGGTGGTCGGGTTGATCGCCGCCGTGTGGAGCCCGGACACGCCCGAGGACCTGCTCGGGCCAACGGCGGGCCGGTTGCGCGCGCAGCTGAGCGACGTGCGGCGCGCGGCGGCGCTGGCGCTGGCCGCGTGGCTTAACGGCGTCGCCGCGCGCGCCGACATCGATCCGTGGGTGGCGACGGCGTCGGCGATCGCGTCGGCGATCGCGACGGCGCGAGCGGTCACCTGGATGCGCACGACGCTCGACGGGTTGCCGCGCCGGCTGTGGCTCGCGGCGATCGCGGTGGCGCTGGCGGCGGCGGCGCTGGCGGCGGCGACCGGCGCCGAGGCGGCCGGGCTCACTCTCTTGGCGCTGGTGCCGGCCGGGACGCTGGTGCTGGCGCGGGCGCGCGGCCTGCCGCTGGCCAACGCCGGATGGATCGCGCTGATCGTCGACCACCCGGCGCGGTTGATCGTGGCGACATTCCTCGCGCTGTGCGTGGTCGGCGCCATCGCGCTGTCGCTGCCGGTGTCCGCCGCCGGCGACGCGGTGCGGCTCGTCGACGCCGCGTTCACGTCGGTGTCGGCGGTGTGCGCGACCGGTCTGATCACGCTCGACACCGCGGTGGCGTGGAGCGGCGCCGGCAAGCTGATCATCCTGGTGCTAATCCAGCTAGGCGGTCTGGGGATCATGACGCTGTCGACCGCCGCGCTCGGCGCGCTCGGAAGGCGGCTCAGCGTGCGCCACGAGGAGGCGGTCGCCGGGCTGTTCAGCGGCGAGCACCGCGGGCTGCTGTTCGTGGCGCTGCGCCGCACGCTGGCGGTGACGTTCGCGGCGGAGGCAGCGGGCGCGATCGTGCTCACGGCGCTGTTCGCGGCGCACGGCGACGCGCTCGGCGACGCGCTGTGGCGCGGCGTGTTCACGTCGGTGTCGGCGTTTTGCAACGCCGGGTTCGCGTTGCAATCCGACAGCCTGGTCGGTTACCAGACCGCGCCGGCGGTGCTGCACGTCGTGGCGCTGCTGATCATCACCGGCGGGCTCGCACCGCCGGTGATCGCGGCGCTACCGCGGGTGGTCGGGCGCGGGCCGGTGCCGGTGCAGGCGAAGATCGTGCTGGCCGCGACGGTGGCGCTGCTCGGGGTCGGGTTCGCCGGGTTCGCCGCGCTCGAGCGGCGCGGCGCGCTGGCCGGGTTGTCGTTTGGCGACAAGCTGCACAACGCGTGGTTTCAGTCGGTGACGTTCCGGACGGCGGGGTTCAACTCGGTGGACTTCCCCGAGCCCCACCCGGGTTGATTTTCTCTCGAGCCCCACCCGGGTACCCGCCCTGGGCCCCGCCCGGGTTGAACGTCTGGCCTGGCCTGGGCCCTACCCGGGTTGAACTTCTCACGCAACCGCGACCAGCCCGAGCCGATACCCGGTCCGTGAGCGTGCCGCGACAGGTCCTGCCGGGCTCGACCTACCTGGTCACCCGCCGCTGTACCCAGCGCCAGTGCTGGCTCAAGCCCACCGCGCTCACTAA
>RFGE01000235.1 GCA_003696105.1 Deltaproteobacteria bacterium
GGCGACAGCGCCTTCCTCGACCGCGTGCGCGAGGCGAGGCGAGGCGCTCTCGCCCTCGCCCGCCATCAGCAGGCGACCGCCGCCCTGCTGGACCAGTTGCCGGTCTGCGTATTGGTCGCAACGTTGTGGGGCGAGGTCGAGACGGTCAACGACGCGATGCGCCGGTTCTTGCGCGCGGCGGGAATCGACGACGCGACCCGGGTGCCGCTGCACCGCCTGTTGCGTCGCCTCACCGGCGCGGACGACGCCGCGGTTCACGAAGCACTTCGCCAGTTGGTGGTCGACCGGGCGCACCTACGCCTCACGGGGCGTCTCGAACCGGCCGCCGGACCGCCGTCGACCTACGAGCTGACCTTGTCGCGCGTCGGCCGGGGCGACACGCCGGACGTGCGCGACGCCGGCCCCGTGTCCCGACTGCTGCTCACCATCGCCGAGTCGATCGACGTCGCCGTCGACCGCGTCGACTGGCGCTGGTCGCTCGCGAACGACGCCGCCCGCGCGATCGACGTGCGCGCCGTGCTCGAGGAGACCGTGCGTCAGCTCCGCCGCGGGGACGCTCCGCCGCGGCGGCCGGTCATCGTGGAGATGCCCGACACCGTGCCCGCCGTCGCCGGCGACGGCGCGGCGCTGGCCGACCGCCTGGTCGCGCTGTTGCGCGAGACGCTCGCGCAGGGGCCGGCCGACGAGTCTGCGCGGATCCAGATCGACGACGCCGACGACGCGGTGGAGATTCGCGTGATCGAGCCCGCGGCGGTCCTTCCGGCGCGAGAACTCGCCGCCATCGAACGAGGCGACGGCCCGCGGGCGTTCGTCGAGGGGTCGTTGGGTGCCCGCATCGCCGAGTTGGTCCACGTCGTCGCGACGAGCGACGGCCGCGTCACCGTCACCAGCGACATGAGCGACGGCACCCAGGTGCGCATTCGCTTGCCCAAACGGCGCTCGTAACCGCGATGGAAGCGACGCTGCAGGTTTTCCCGCGCGGCCTCGACCAGTCGATCCTCGTCGGCGTCCTCGTCGGCGTCTGGATCCTGCTGGCGATGACGGAGTGGTTCGGTTGGGTGTTCGTGGGACTCGTGGTGCCCGGCTACCTCGGCTCGCTGTTCGTGATCCTGCCGGCCGCCGCCGTCACCGTCGTCGTCGAATCCGTCCTCACCTACACGCTCGCGCGAACCATTTCCGATCGGCTCGCGCGCGCCGACCCGTGGGCGCCGTTCTTCGGGCGCGACCGATTCTTCTTGATCGTGCTCGTGAGCGTCGTCGTGCGCCAGGCCAGCCAGTTGTGGCTCGTGCCGGCCGGCATCGCATGGATCGACACGCATTTCGGCACTCACCTGTCTCTGCGGCAGGACTTCTTCAGCATCGGTCTGGTGCTCGTGCCGCTCACCGCGAACACGTTCTGGAAACTCGATCTGCGGCGGGGGATGTTTCAGACCGGCGTACCGGTCGCCCTCACGTACGCGGCGCTCGCCTACGTGCTGCTGCCGCGGACGAATCTGTCGTTCGCGGCGTTCGAGCTGACCTACGAAAACGTCGCGCTCGACTTCCTCGGAAGCGCCAAGGCATACATCATTTTGCTGACTGGCGCGTGGTTCGCAGCCCGCATGAACCTTCGATACGGCTGGGACTACAACGGAATCCTCATTCCGGCGCTGATCGCGCTCGTATGGGTGTCGCCCCTCACGGTGGCGGTGACGTTCGCCGAAGTGATCGCACTCGTGCTGTTTACGCGTGCGATCACGGCGCTGCCGCTGCTGCGCACGGCCAATCTCGAAGGGCCGCGCAAGACGGCGCTCGTGTTCACGGTCGGGTTCGCCTTGAAGTTCGCCACGGCATGGCTGCTGGCTCGCCTGGCGCCGGACTTCGAAGTCGTGCAGTTGTTCGGATTCGGCTACGTGCTCACCAGCCTGCTCGCCGTCAAGATCCTTGCCAAACGCGAAGTCGGGCGGGTGATCGCACCGGCCGCCGCGGTATCCGCCGCCGCGTTCGTCACCGGCGTGGCGATGAGCTTCGCGCTACAACAACTCGCACCCGCCGCGGCCACCGCGCGCGCGTCGACCGGCCCGAGGGTCGTCGCCACGACCCGGTTGCTGCGAAGTGCGCGCGGCGTGGCCGAACTCGCGCGCGCCCGCGCTCGGCCAGCCGGGACCGCGCCGCCGGCCCAACGGCTCGCACGGCTGTGGGCGTCGGTCGACCGGTGGCTGGCGGGGGATGCGCGCGCTCGCGCCGACGTCGCCGCCGCCGCCGATGCCGCCGGCGTCCGCCTCATCGAGCTATCCGACGAGCCCGGTCGGTTTGCACTCGTCGAACGTGAGGAGCGACTCGCGCACCAGGTGGGACGTGACACCGCGGTGCTCGTTCCCGGGGCGGCGGGGCCGGTGCTCGCGGTCCCGCGCCCGCGCGGCGACCCGGCGGCCGCGGCGCTCGCTGCGACGTTGTGCGACGCGCTCGCCTGCCGCGCGATCCTGTTCGCGGGCGTGGACGTGCCGCGCGGTGCGGCCGGCGACGCGACCGCTGCCGCGTTCCGAGCGACCGCGCGCTCCCTGCGCGGCGCGCCCGCGCTGTGGATCGACGTGACCGCCGACGTGACCGCCGGGGCGCCGACGATTCACCTGCGCCACACGTTACCGCCCGGCATCGACCTGTCGGCCCTCGCGACCACCACACCGGCGATCACGTGGCGCGCGCCGCCCGGCTTCGACCGCGTGTGGAGTGAGAGCCGCCAGCTCGCCGTGCTGCGGATGCATCCCGACGACGCGCGGGCGCGTGCGATCGCGGCCGCCGGCGCGATCGCGCGCGAGCCAGGCGGTGCTGCGGCCCTGTTGTGGCCACCCGACCGTGGTCGCGACGCCGAGCCCCCGTTGTCCGACACCGAACTCGTCGTGCTGCAACGCGAGGTGATCGCGCCGCTGTCGGCCGCGGCGGAGACCGGCGACGGCGGCGCGGTGGCGTGGGCCGCGCACGTGGCCGCGCTGCTCGACTACCGCGTCGCGCGGATCGACGACTGCGGCGATGGCGGCGCGTGCTGGGTCCTCCACCGGCCGGACGACCTCCGCGGCCGCGTCGCGGTGGCGGTGCGCGCCGACGCGCCGCGCGCCGTCGGGGTCGAAATCCCGCACCCGGCCCGCGAACCGGGCTCGTTCGGCGCCGGATTCGCGGCGTGGACCTCCCTCGGTGCGGCGTTCGTCATCGTCGATCCGGCCGACGACCCGGCCGCGAACCCGACCGCCGCCGATGGCGCGGCCACGCCGTTTCACGCGGCACATGAAGCGATCTCGGACGCGCTCGCCGACCGCGCGGGCGCGGCGATCTTGCAGCTGCGCGGGTACGCGCCGTGGCGGCCGGTCGACGCGCCGGTCGTCGTCGGGCTCGGCGCGCCCGTCGCGGTGTCGGATGCCGTGCCCGCCGCGGTGCGCGATCTGCTGCGCACCGGCGGACCGCTGGCGTGGCTGCCGCAACCGATCCGGTTCGCGGACGGCGGCGCCGACGTCGTGGCGCTCGCCGCGGCCGGCACACCCCAGATCGTGTACTCGCGCGCGACCGCGGGACCGCCGGTGGCCGTGATGTGGCTGTCGGCCGCCGCGCGGGCCCCCATGGCGCCCGCGCACGACCCCGCGTGGAGTCGCGCGCTCGCCACTGCCGGCGTCGTTCCGGTCGACGGCGACGTGGCGTCGGCGCTGGTCGAACCCGCGCGCGGTGCCGCGCCGGCCGGCGCACTCGACGAACTCGTGTCGCTCGCGGACGCGCTGTCGCGATCTCGGAACCCGCAGTTCGCGCGCGCGCTCACCCGCGCCGCGCGGAGGCTGCGCGGCGCGCGTTGGACCGCCGTGCGCAGCGCAGACCTCGGCGCCACCTACGCGGTCGTCGTCGCCGACCGGCGTGGCGCGATCGAGCGCGCCGCGGTCCGCCTCGCGACCGCGAGCGCCGAGTGCGCGACCGCGCCGCTGTCGCCGGCCGACGTTCGCACCATCCGGCTCGCCCTCGCGCGGCGCTGCCGCACGGTGCGCGTCGTCGGGAGGCGGCCGCGATGACCCGGTGGCTGCCGCACGCAACCGCCGCGGTCACGCTTGCGGCGATCGGCGCCGCGCTGTACGCGGTCGCGGCGCGCTCGGCCGAACGGCGCACGCGTCTCGACGTAAAGATCGCGAACGCTGAGCGCATCCTGTACTACGACGTCCGCGCCGATCGCGGCCCGCGCTTTGCGCTCACCGGCGACACGCGCGACATCCAGATCGTGTCGCATGCCGTACTGCCCGGCAGCATCGCGTTCGACCCCCAGCGGCGCGTGCTGTACGGCCTGCGCCTGCGCATCACCGACGGCGAGCACCCGGTATGGGAACGCGTGTTCTACACCGAATCGCGCCAGTCGAAGGCCAATCGGACGGGCGGGCTGTGGGCCGACGAAAACGCTTTCTCGCTCGACGAAAGCATCGAACTCACCGACGACCGCCGGATGCGAGTCACCCTGCCGGCCACCGTCACAGCCGGCCATACCCTCGAACTCACCGCGGTCGGCGACGTCGATCTCGTCCTCGCGCGCGTGTACGAGATCGTTCCTCGCTCATCGATCGACATCGATCGCAAGCTCGCGCGACTGTCGGCCGACCAGGTGCAACGGTGGTTCGCCTCGGCCACGTTCGTGCCCTGGGCACTGTGGCCCCGCGCCGACCAGCGCGCCGCATTGCGCCTACACGCGCGCCGGCTGGCCGCGGTCGGCGACCGCGGCACGGACTACACCGCCCACGTCATCTACTACACGGGATTCCGCTTGCCGGTCGAGGACGTTCCGCGCGCACGACCGCCGGAAGTGGATCGGCATCGTGCGCTGGCGTTCAACGTCGTGGGTCCCGGGGCCGTCAGAATGACGATCGCGCCGGTCGCCCGCGATGCGGACGCGCCAATTGCGACCGTGTGGTTGCGCGACGTCACCGACGGGACGCCGGCACCCGCCCCGATCGGTGCCGTCGCGCCGGGGGCGCCACCGCTGGTGCACACCGTGTCAATCGGCCCCGGCATCCACAGCCTCCACCTGTTTACCGACTCACCCGCGCCGCTGTCCGTGATCGCGACGGCCGAGTCGGGGCGCCCGATCGCCGAGCCCGTTCGCATCGCGGGCGTCGCCACGCCGGCCATCGTCCCCGACGTCCGCCGGTTCCCCGTCTACCTCGCACACGCGGAGGCGGTCACCGCGCCGATCGTGCCGGGCACCGGCACCCTCGACCAGCTCATTCGGGTGGACGTGCGCGCGGTCGGCCCCCCTGGCGGCGACGCGCCGGACCGCGTCGGCGTGCGCCTCGCGTTCTTCGACGCCAACGGCGCACCGACGGGTACGTTCGACCGCGTCGTCCGCACGGAACACGCACCGTTCGAACGGCTCGGCGGGATGGCGGCTGAGCCACGCCCGGTGTCGGAACCGGTCGCGCTGCGCATCATTGCGCCGCCGCGGTCCGCTCGCGTCGACGTCACGGCTGGCGGTCCCGCGGCCGTCCGCCTGTACGCCTACGCCGATGACGACGACGAACTCGACGCGCCCTACCGCGACTGGCCGGTCGACGGCGCCCGTTGGCGCTATGCGCCACGCGTTCGCCGCCGGTGGCTGCCGATCGTTCCGGCCAACGCGGAGGCGCTCGCGGCCGCGGGCTTGCGCGCGACGATCTCCTCGCAGGTCCGTCTCGAGCCCCGGACGACGGGCCGCCGCGGGCGCGAGCCGGCGACGGAAGCCACCGTGTCCGTGCGCCCGCTCGGCACGCCGCCGCAGGCGCGGATCGTCGAGCCGGTGGAGGCCGGCGACCGCGAGACGGTGGCGGCGCGCTGGCCGCCTGGAACGGTCGCCTACGTCGAGCCCGGTGCGGCGCGCGCCTACGACACCGCGCGCGGCGGCCCCCAACGCGTCAGCGTCTACTACTGGGTCGATCGCGCCGACGTCGGCGCATCGATCACCATCGCCGTCGACGGCGTCGACCGCGTCCGGCGGCGCACGACCGCTACGCACGGGCGCATCACCCTGCCGCGGCTGGCCCCCGGCCACCACACGATCGCAGTCGCCGCCCCGGCGTCGGCGCGCATCGCGGTCGATCGGCCTCCGGTCGACGCCTCGGGGGTCGCGCTGGCGCGGATCCGCCGGGTCTACGCGCTCGATCGCGCGCCGCTGCGCGTGCGCGTACGCAAACCGTCGGCCGCGCCGGTCGCGGTGCGCGCCGTCATCTACGCGCCGGAGCGAACCGCGTCGCCCGTGCCGGCGCTCGACATCGCTGTCGACGGCGGCGGACCGCGGCGCGTGTCCGGGCGGCTGCTGCCGCGCGTCACGCCGTCACGCCGGCGCGTCGCACTGCCGCCGGCGCGCGCGACGCAACCGGCCGCCGTCCTCGAGACGCTCGAAGGGATCGGGTTTGCGCGCGTCGTCTCGGCGCCGATCGGCAGCGATATAATCGCCGGGGCGCACACCGTGACCGTAGCCAACTCGTCCGGCCGCCGCCTGTGGGTCCGGTTCTACACCACCGCCGAGCCGGCCGACGACAGCGAGCGCATGATCCAGTGGAAGCGGAGCGATCCATGACCGTCCGCGCGGCGGTGTACCTCGCGGTCGGGGCGTGCGCCGCGCCGGCCGGCGGCACGGGGTCGGCCTCCTTTGTCGCCGGGGGACCGGCGCGCACCCTGTCGGTCGAAGCCGCCCTGGCCGAACTCCGGCCACCCGACCGCAATGCACCGTTTGCCGACACGACCGCCGCCGAGCACGACTACCTGCGCGCGGCGTTCGACGCGCTGTGGCGCGGGCGCGTCCCCGCCGGCAGCGCCGGCTTTGTCGTCGAGCGCTGGGTCGTCGACGGACAGCGGTTCGTCGTGTTGCGCGAGCGGCCCGGCACCGCGCGAGGCGCGGGCATCTACGTGTTTCGCACCGGCGGCCGCGGCGATGTCGTGCTGCAGGCGCCGCACGGCGGCTTCGACCGCTACACGCTGTCGCTCGCGGCCCGGTTGTTCTTCTCGCCGGTCGCGGCCGGCCGGGCGCGCGCGCTGTACGTCAACAGCGTCGACCGCCGGCAGACCGCGAAGGGAGAGCGCGGCGGCGACCCGCACGGCCCCGCCGACCTCGCGCGCGCGAGCGAACACGCGTTCACGACGCTCACCGAGCTCGCGGCGCGTGCCGGCGCCGCCGCCGTCGTGCAGATTCACGGCTTCGGCGCGACGCCCGCCGGCGTCGACGCCATCGTGAGCGCGGGCGACGACACCGCGCTCGCGCCACGCGCGGCCCGCACCGCCGCCGCGCTCGCCGCCGCGACCGGCGCCCGGATCGCGCGATATCCCGACGACGTCCGCGTGCTCGGCGGAACCCGCAACGCGCAGGGCCGCGCACTGCGCGGAACGGCGACGGCATTCGTCCACGTGGAACTGTCGCTCCCCCTCCGGCGCACGCTCGCGGCCGACGCGGCGATGCGGTCCGCGTTCGGGCGCGCGCTGCTCGCCCCCGGCGACCGATGACCGGCCGCGGGCGTACAGTGTGGCTGGCGGTGGCCGTCGCCGCCGCGGCCGGCGGTCGCACCGCGGCGGCCGGCGACGACGGAGTGCGCTGGCGGCCGCGCGCCGTCGTCCCCGTGGCCGTCGCGGGTCCCGCGATCGCCGCGCGGCTGCCCGCCGGCGGCGCAGCGACCGACGAGCCGGTCCGGATCGGCCCCGCGCGCGGCGTCCTGTTCGACCTGCGGCCGCTCGAGGTCGCGCGCGTGCGCGCGACGGCGCCGCCGTCGTTCGTGCGCGTCGAGCCGTCCGGCGTGCGCGTGCAGGAACGCGGCTTGCCCGCCGCTGCGGGCCAGTGGTACGTGGTCCAGCCGCCGCACGCGCGCGGCCGCTGGCTCGTGACGGCCGCCGAGCCCGCGACCGTGACCGTGGACGAACTCGTCGCACTGCGGGGTCGCACCGCCTGGCGCAGCGCGCGCGACGCCCTGCTCGCGTGGATCGATCGCGGCGGTCCACCGCCGGATCTGCCCGCGGCCGGCGCCGCGTCGCTGCGCGCGCGCGTGCGCGGCGAGCAGGCGGTCGCGGCCGAACTCGCCGGCGACGACCCCGCGCTGCAGCGCGCCGCGCGCGCGTGGCGGAAGGCGTCGGCGCTGCTGGCGCTGTTGCGCGTACAGCCCCATCTTTCGTTCGCGTTTCGCCACGCGGCGATCGACCTCGGCGCGCGCGAGTCGGTCGCGGTCGCGGGGATCGACTACGCCGCGGTCGACGAGCCGATCGACCGCACGGTATGGCTCGACGGCCCCGGCGTGATCGAGATCCAGGTGCGCGCACGCTTTCCCGACGCCACCGCCGATCCGCGGTCGGTTCGCGTCGCCGTGTTCGACGACGCCGGGCCGCTCGCGCGCACCGACCGACTGCTGCGCCCGTTGCACGCGGAACGGCCGAGCGCTCGGCGCCCACCGCTGGCCGACACCGAGCCGCTCGTGGACGCCGCGGGACATCCGGTGAGCGCGGCCGTGCGCGCAGTCGCGGTCGCGCGGATCGGCCGTCACCGCTATCGCATCCGTGTGGACGCCGGGCCCGCGCTCGTGCGCGCGCGCGTCGCTCGCCGGCTGCCGCGCCTGCGCGAATGGCTCACTCGCTCCGGCACGATCACGGCATACGCGCGCGCGGCCCGGCGGGCGCTCGCCGGGCGTCGCGGTGCGCGCGCCGGCGCGCTGCGCGCGCTGCTCGCCGACATCGACGGCGGCCCGGCGCCGCGCATACCCGGCGCGTGGGCGGCGGCGCGGCGCGTGCGCAGCGCCGCGCGTGTGGACGACGCCGCGGCCGACGTCGCGCGCGCCGTTGCCGCGTGGCGCGATCCCGTCGCCCGCGCATGGGCGCTCGTTTCGGCGGCCGAGGCCGCGTGTGCGCGCGACCGCTGCGACGTGGCCGCGCGCCTCGTCGCGGACCTGCCGCCCGCGGCGGCGGACACCGATCTGGCCGCCGCGCTCGCCGAAGCGCTCGCACCGTATCGCGACGGCGCCCCCGCGGCGCTCGCGGCGGCCGCGGCGGCGTGGCGGCGCGCGCCGGCGGCCCCGCCAGCGCGCGCCGCGCTGCTCGCCGCGTGGTACCGGCGCGCCGCGTGGCGAACCGCTCTCCCGGTCGGCGGAGCCGCGATCGGCGCGGCCGACTGGCTCGTTCCCCGCGCAACGGTTTCGGCGGTCGAGCCGGCATGGTGGCAACTGCCGGTAGGCCGCGCCGTCCCGATCGACGTGCCCGCCGACCCGCTCGATCCCGACCGGGCGACGGTGTTGCGCCTGCGCGTCGCCGCGGCGACCGACGCGGCATCCGCGATCGCCGTGGCGGTCGACGCGACGAGGTGGTCGGGACCGATCTCCGCGCCGGTCGACGAGATCGACATCGCGGTCGCGCCGGGCCGGCACGATGTGCGCATCGACGCCGCCGGTGACGTGCTCGCGCTCGTCGACGCGCCGGCGGCCGACGGGACGCTGCCGCCCGCGCCGGCGCGCACCGAGCGCCTGTGGCCCGCCGGCGTCGGCGGAGCGGCAACTCGATTTCGCGTCGCCGGCGCGACCGACCGATTGCCGGTCCGCGTCGTGGTCCGCACCGCGAACGGCGCGCGCAGCGCGCCCCGGTCGATTCGACTGCACCCCGACCTCGGGCCGCCGGTCGACCTGTGGCTGCCGCCGGCGCCGGCAGACGACTCGGCTCGCCCGCTTCCCGGCGCGCCGGCCGTGTCGGCCGCGGCGACCGCCGTCGTGTGGTTGCCGCCGCTGGTAGACGACGTGTGGTTCGAGCCGGCCGATCCCGACCTGCTGGTGTCGGTCGCCGTGCGCGACGACCGGCGCGACCGCATCCGACGGGCCGGCGTCCCGGCACGGCCCGTCGGTCCACCGATCGCGCGCCCCTCCGATCCGCTGTCCGCGATCGCGGCCGCTTCTCGGCGGCTCGCTGCGGCCCCTGGCGACGCCGCGGCGTGGGTCGATCGGGCCAGGGCGCTGGTCGCGCTCGGTCACCCGGGGCGTGCGGCCGCCGATCTGCGCCGCGCGGCCGCCCTCGTGCCGGGCGACGGGCGGCTGCGTGCGGTGGTCGACGCGGTCCTCGCGCGGGTCGCAGGCGATCTCTCCGGTGCCGCGCTCCCCCGCGCGGGCGCTCTCGCCAACCTGCCGGCGCTGATCGCGCCGCCGGCGCTGGCCGGCCCCGCGGCGGCCGCGTCGGCGGCGCGCGCCCGGACCGCGCGCGCCGCCGGCGAGTTTGCGGATGCGGTGCGCGCCGCCGCGCACGGGTTCGTCGCCACCGGTGCCTGGCAACTCGGGTTGTCGGCCGCCGCGGACACGATCGCTGCGCTCGCGCGTAACGGAGAGGATGCCGCCGCGATCGCGCCGCTCGCGTACGGCCTCGCGGCCCGGGTCCGCGAGGCCATCGAACACCCGCGCGTGCGGCTCGCGCTCGCGCTGGCCGCCAGGGCGTCGCGCTGGCGGCGCGTGCGCGGCGTCGCCGCGCCGGGCGGGTTCGAAACGCTGTACGAGCCAGTCGACCGATCTGACGACCCGGCGAGTGCGCTGTTCGAGGCGTTGGTCGCGCCTCCGTGGCCCGGACACGAGGTCCATCTGTTGCGTCCGGGACAATCTGCTGTGTTGCGCGCGCAACCGAAGCGCCCGCTCGAACTTGCCATCGACGTGTGGTGCGCCCGCGTGGCCGCCGACTCCGACGCCGCCACCTGCCCGCTGATCGCCGCCGTCGACGGCGTCGACCGCGGCCGCATCGCCGCCCACGTCGGCCGGCCCGCGCGGCTTCGCGTCGGCCACCTCGCGCCCGGCCCCCACCAGGTCGAGGTGACGCTCGCGCCGGAGGCATACGGCGCGGGTGTAGCCGTGCGGTTCGTCGACGTCACGACCACCGCCGAACGGCCGCTCGCGCCGCGCGTCCCAGAACCCGCCCACGTCGCCCGCGACGACGCGCCGATCCGCGCCTCCATCCCGGGGACTACCGCGCTGCGCGTGCGCGCCCGCGGCTACGGCGCCGCGCCCGCCCGATCGGTCGACGTCACGGTCCGCGGTCCCGGCGACTCGCGCCGGCTCGCGATCGCCCTGGATCGGTCGCCCGACCCGGACGCCGCCGGCGAGATAGAACGCGCCGGGCTCGCGGTCACGCGGCCGGTCGAGCGCGTCGTCCTGCTGCCCGACGACGGCGTATACGACGTCACGATCGCGGCGCGCGGCGGCGCGGCGGCGGTGACGCTTGCCGTGCGCGCGCCCGCGCCGGACGCGCGGCCGCCGGGCAGCGACACCGACGTGCCGGCGGCCGCCGGCAGTGCGAGCAGTTGGTCGCTGCGGAATCCCGCCATCGCGTTCGTCGACGCCCCGCTCGCGGAGCGCCGCACTCCGGCACCGCTCACCTGGTCTGCCGGCGCATCCGTCGGGCGCGACTCGATCGACGCCATCGACGGCGACCAGGCCCCCGCGATCACGCGCGCGGACGCGCGCATCGATGTGCGCCGAGCGGTCGACGAACGCCTGTGGCTACACGCGAGCGGGCGCGCGCGGCGGCTCGCGGGACAGGCGGTCACGTGGGGCGGCGCCGGGCGCCTGTACGCACGCGCCTTGCCGGCTGACCTGCAGGTGGCCGCGTCCGTGTCGATGTATGCGCAACGCATCGAAGGCGAATCGGCGCACGCCGCGCGCGTCGCCGCCCGCGTGGCGCGCCGGTTCGCGGCATCGCCGGCGATTGCCGTGACGCCGTCGCTCGAGCTGCGCGGCCGATGGCTGTCGCGTTCGGCGCGTCCGGCCGGCGGCGCCGACCCGCTCGTATTCAGCGACTACGCGGCCGGGCACCCGCGGTCGATCGCGCCGCGCGTGCGCGCCGTGTGGCAGCCGCTGCAAGACGCCCGCGTGATCGCGACGGCCGAGGCGATCGCCAACGGCCCGACCGGCACGCTCGATCAGGCGTCCCTGGCCGTGGCCGGCGAGGCGGTCGCGGACGTACGCTGGCTCGGGCGCCCCGCGCTGCGGCTGCGCTATCGCCCGGTCGCCCTGCGCGCCGACGGAGCGCGCAAAAACGGTCTCGTGCGCCACGACGTGACCGCGCGCGCCCGCTGGTACGCATGGCGATCCCGGCACGGGCGGCTCGTCGTCGAGCTGGACGCGGGCGTCTACGCCGGGACCGCCGCGCGGTGGCTGGCGACGATCGGCGTGCGCTACGACGTGCTCGGCGGCCGCGGCACCCGCGACTTCGCGCCGCCAGACCGCGAGTTCGACGACTTCACTGCGCCGCGCGTGTGGGAGGATGTGCCGTGATCGAACGCTGGCGGCGCTGGCGGCGCGTCCGCGCTGAACGCCGCGCCGAAGTCGCGCAAGCGGCGCCGCACGCGGCGCTCATCCGCACGCTCGTCGAGGACCACCTACCCGAACTGCAGCGGCGCGCGCGTCGCCGCGCCGTCCGCGCGTTGTGCGACCGGCTGGTGGCGCTCGAGCGGTCTCCCTACCCGCTGGTGGAGGAACAGCGCGCCCGGCAGCTCGCGATCCTGATTTCCCGCGCGCAACAGGCAATCGACCGACTCGATGCCGACATCCACCACCGCGATCGCCGATTTGCCCACTTTGCCGCGATGGCGACGCAAATCCAAACGGACGAGGACCGGCGCGAACTGTTCACTCAGTTCGTCCGGGAGACGGTGACCGACCGGCGCGCGTTGCGCGGCGACCTCCGCGCGCTCGATCGCGATCTCGATCTCGACGCGCTGCGCGAGCGCCACGCGCGCGAGCGCCATCGCTTGCTCGTGTGCGCAGAGGTGGCGATCCACTTCATCCGCGGCGCCGCGCACGCCGCCCTGTCGGCCGACCGCGACGCCGTCTCCGTCGGCGAACTCGTCGAGGATATCGGCACGTTCGCATTTCTTGCCGACCGGGTGGACGTCGGGCCGCGCTGGATCGACCGCGTCGCCGCGCTCGACGCGCTGATCGCCATCGCCCGCGCGGCGGCCGACCGCGGTGGTCTGCCGGATAGCGCCCGGCGCACCGCAGATGCGTGGCTCGACCGCGCCCGCGACCGCGCCGACCACCCGTGGGTTCAGGTTCGCGCGATCGAGCTGTTGTTCGCCCTGGGCGACCCGCGAGCCGCCGATGTCGTCCGCGAACGCCTCGCGCCGGACGCATGGGCGGACGCGCCGCCGCGCGACTTTCTCGCGCGCGCCGAAGTCGCGGTGCTCGCGCTGCGGCACGACATCGACGCCGTGTCCGTCGACGACCCGAGCGAACACGTGCGCATCGAGGTGTGCCGTCGGCTCCCCACAACAGCGCGCGCCGTGGACATCGCGGTCCGGCTAGCGGAGGCGAGCGAGGCGAGCGCGAACGTCCGCGCGGCCGCCGTCGACGCGCTCGCACGCGTGATTGCGACCGCGGTGGAACCAGACGCCGTAGTTCGCGCAACCGATGCGTTGTGCGCCCGCTTGGCCGCCGAGCGCGACCCCCTGCCGCTCGAGGTCGCGTGCGACCGGCTCGCGGAGGCGGCCGCGGCGCGGTCCGACGCGCTGGACCGCGAGCCGTTCGCCGCGCTGGCGCGCCGGTGGATCGAGGCGCTCGCCCACGCCGGCGTGCGCGACGACGTGAGCGCGGCGACCGCCGAAATCGCCAACGCCGCGGCCGAGGCGATCGAGCGCGAGTGCACCCCGGCGCGCCGCGCGCTCGACCGCGCGCTGCGCGATCTCGTCGCGTCGGTTCCGCCGGGCGGCCGCCGGCGGTTTCGTACATCGGCGCTCCCTCCGGCGGTGGACGCAGCGCTGTCGGAGCCGCGCACGCTCGGCCGCGCGCTCGCTGCGATCTCGCGCGACGGGCTCGGCGTCTCCGCGTCGCTGTCCGCCGGGCGGCTCACCGTGTGGCGAGGCGATCGGTTTCGCCGGCGGCTGTGGCGCATCTTGCACGAGTTGCGCAATCCGGCGCCCAACAAGCGCCAGGGCTACGTGCACACGGTTGGCCGGACCCCCCGCGGCGAACTGCGCGGCCCGCCCGGCCGGCTCGACGAGGCGACCGCGACCACGGTGCCGGGCGAGCGAGTCCAGATCGCGAGCGACTACGGCTGGGGCCGCCACTTGCCCGCGGTCGACGACTTGCTCGGCCTGCCGCTGTGGTCGAGCGCCGCCGTCCATCTGTTTTCGAGCCACGGCGTCACGACGCTCACGCCACCGGCGCGGCTGTGGGCCCGGCTGCGCGCGCGGCTGATCCTCACGTGGCGCTATGCCGCGTACGCGGACCTGCGGCGATCGGCGCTCGAAGCGATCAATCGGCGCGAGCGCGGCCGCTTCATTCGCCAAGTGCGCGACGAACTCGGCATCGACGCGTCGTTTTCGCCGTACCGGCGCGGCGAGCTGCCATCGGCGGCCCACGCCAGCGTCGCCGCGCTGTTTCCCGCGCCGGCGCGGGCGCCGGACGCCGGACCTCCGGTTCGCGCGCTCGCACTGGTGCCGGGGCCGGACCTGGTCGCGCGCGCCAGGGAATGGCTCGACGCTCACATCGACGAATTGCTTTCGTACACGGGAACGGGCCAGGCGGCGCTCGCGCTGTTCGTCGGCGCGGCCGCCGCCGTGCACATCGGCGGCGCCTATCGACGGCGGCGCGCCATCGAGCGAGCGCGGGCACAAATCCCGCTGTCGATCGGCGGCTGGGGGACCCGCGGCAAGTCCGGAACCGAGCGAATCAAGGCGGGCTTGTTTCACGGTCTCGGCTTCGAAGTGTTCAGCAAGACCACCGGCTGCGAAGCCATGTTCATTCACTCCGTCGGCGGGCAGCGCGCCGAGGAGATCTTCATTTACCGGCCGTACGACAAGGCGACAATCTGGGAGCAGGCCAACATGCTCGACCTCGCCGCGCGGCTCGGCGCGGAGGTGTTCTTGTGGGAATGCATGGCTCTCAACCCGCGCTATGTCGAAATCCTTCAGCACGGCTGGATGCGCGACGACCTTGCAACGCTCACCAATGCATACCCAGACCACGAAGACATCCAGGGACCGGCCGGCAAGGATGTCGCCGAGACGATCGCGCGATTCATTCCGCGCAGATCGACCGTGTTCACGAGCGAGGTGAACTTCCTGCCTCTGTTCGAGACGGTTGCCTCCGCACGTGGGACGCGGCTGATCGCTGTGCCGGCGCGCGACGCCTCGCTGCTCGGCGAAGACCTGCTCGCGCTGTTTCCATACCGAGAGCATCCGCACAACATCGCGCTGGTCGCGCGCATGGCGGAGGAACTCGGCATCGAACGCAACCTCGCCATTGCGACGATGGCCGAACACGTGGTGCCGGACCTCGGGGTGCTCAAGACCTACCCGACCGTGACCGTGCGCGGGCGCGACATCACGTTCGTCCAGGCCATGTCCGCCAACGAGCGCACCGGGTTTCTCACGAGCTGGCGGCGCATCGGACTCGACCACTGGTCGACGGACGACGATCCGCGCGGCTACATCGTCACGGTGGTCAACAACCGCGCAGACCGGATCCCCCGTTCGGAGGTATTCGCGCGCATCATCGTGCGCGACATCGCCGCCGATCGACACATGCTGATCGGCACCAACCTCGAGGGGTTGCGTGGCTACATCGCGGCCGAAGTGGACGCGCTGCTGGCTGACGAGCCGGTCTTGACGCCCGACGACCTTGGCGCGAGCGACGAAGACGTTGCGTTCGAACGCGTGGCGCGCCACTTCGATCGGCTGCGCGTACCGCGCCCCGAACCCGTGCTGATTGCCGCCCGGCTGCGCGACTGCGCAAACGCGTGTGGCTTCCGCGTCGATGCCGACGCGGTCGCGGCGTTCGCCGCCTCGGCCGAACGGTGGCTCGCACCGCCCGACGACGCGGCGAAGCGCGACGGGTCGGTCGACGTCGCCGACGTAATCCGCGAGATCGACGGCGATCGCCAGCTACGGGACGCGCTCGAACGCGCATGCCGCCGGCGGCAGACCGAAACGCCGGAGACGGTCGAAGCGATCGCACCGCCGACGGCTAGCGACGTGGCGGCCGCGATCGTGCGCGAACTTGCGCGCATGGTCGTGCGCGCGCGGGTCACGCGGGCCGTGCGCCACGCCGTCGCCGCCGCCACCCCGGACGCCGCGCGCCATGCCAACGCCCTGTTCGAGCGGGCGTACCGCTCGCTGCTCACCGACGCCGTCGTCTCCGTCGACGACCCGAACGCGACCGGCGACCAGTTGATCGACCGAGCCGCGCGCCTGGCGCCCCCCGGCGCGAGGCTCGCGTTGGTCGGTTGCCAGAACATCAAGGGGACCGGCCTGGACTTCGCGCACCGCTGGGTGTCGATCGACACGGTCGTGCGGCTGGTGGACGCGCTCGCGAGCCCGCGGGCCGACGTGCGCCAGGCCGCGCTCGCCGAACTGGAAGCGTTCGAAGATCACGGCGTCGTATCGGCGGCGATTGCTCGCCACGCCGTGCGGCAGGGTCCGCCCGCCGCTGCCGCGCCGGACGAGGAGGCGGCGTTCGCCCGCCTGCGCGGTCGCCTCGACGAAGTCTACGAGGCTCGACTGCGTGCGCTCACGGCCACGGCGACGCGCTCGCGGCTGGCGCGCGCGGCCGACTGGATCGAGGGCGGCGTCGACTTCGCCGACGCGGTCGCGCGGCGGCGGCGGGCCGACGCCGTGCTCGCCGATCTGGTCGCGGGCCGGCTGTCACACGGTCGGGCGGCGCTGCGCATGCGGGACCTCGTGAGCCGCGGCAAGGGCGGCTGGCTCGCGAAGTCGCTGGCCGGACGCCGAAGCAGGGGATGACGCGGTGCGCTGGGCGCCATGTGTGCCGGCAACCTACACGCCGGCCCCCTATCAACTCGCCGCTCCCTCGACCGACTGGAGGAGCATGACGCTCGTGCTCGCATTGATCGGCGCCGCACTCGCGGTCGCCGTCGTCCAGCGGTATCGCCGGCGCGCGGCGGCGCTCGCGCACGACGTGGCGGCCCTCGTGTCGGAAAAGCGACTTCTTGCGGCGCGCGCCGCCGTGCGCGGCGCGTTTGCCGACGCGAGCCGCGAACGCGACCTGTGCTTGGCCGACGTCGTCGATGCGCTCGCGGACGTCGACGGCGTCGCGGGCATCGCGCTCGCGGCAGGCCGGTTCACGTGCGCGCGCGGCGCGGCGATGACCGTGGAGCAGCTTCCGCATGTCGCCCGACGATTGCCGTCACCGGCCGACCTCGACGCGCTGTTCCCGGGCGCGTACGCGCGCAGCGTGTCCGTCGACGACGACGGCGTCCTGCTCGCGTGGATCGCGATCGCGGGCGACGCGGCAGCCGACCGGCGGTTTTGCGAGGAGGTCCGGCGGGGCGTGCACGCCGCCCTCGTCGCGCACGCCCGCGGCGAGTCGACCGGCAGCCCCGCGCAGTTCCGCACGACTCGCGTGATGACGACCGAGGCATTGTGGAAGCACCGGCGCGCCGCCGCCGGGCCGACCGCCGCCGCGTCGTAGCGCGCCGCCGCCGCGCGGCCGCAAGCGGCGGCGGGCCTCGCCGCGGGCCGACCGGCTCGCGATGTGCTATGCCTGTCGCCGTGCTGACGCGACGGCAGCTGTTGGCGCTGGCCGGCGGCGGTGCCGCGTGGTGGGCGACCCGTCGGGCGCACGCAATCGGCCCCGGCTCGAAATTTCGCATCGGCCACGTGGTCCACGCCGGCAACTGGAACCCGCGGCCGACGGCCCTGCGCCGCCTGCTGTGGGAAGTCGACAAGCGCACGTCGATCGACGTCGACCTGGACCCCAAACCGGTGCACCTCACCGACGACAGCCTGCATGACACGCCGTTTCTTTACCTGTCGGGGGACGGCGACATGCCGCTGCCCGACCGGCGATCCATCGACCGACTGCGCCGCTTCCTGACCTTCGGTGGGTTCGTCTTGGTGGACTCTGCCGAGGGGCGCACCGACGGCGCGTTCGACCGATCGGTCCGCCAACTCGCGAGCGCGCTGTTCCCGCCGCCGTCGCCCGGCCCGCAGATCGTCGACCGCGACCACGTCCTGTACAAATCCTTCTATCTGATCGACCGGCCGGTCGGTCGTTTGGCCATCAGCCCAGTGCTCGAGGGCATCGCTCACGACGGCCGCTTTGCGCTCGTGTACTGTCAGAACGACCTCGCCGGCGCCTACGAGCGGGACAACTTCGGCAACTACGCACTGCGCTGCGACCCGGGCGGCGAACGCCAGCGCGAACTCGCGTTCCGCCTCGGGATCAATCTGGTGATGTACGCGCTGTGCAACGACTACAAGAGCGACCAGGTCCACGTCGAGTTCATCATGCGGCGTCGACGTTGGCGAGCCGACGAGTAGCGCCGGCGGTAAGCGATGGCCCTCGATTTGCTCGACAGCTCGATCCGATGGTCGCTCGCCGGCGCCGGCCTTGCGCTGATCGCCACGGCGTTCGCCCTGCGCGCGCGCAGAGGCGCGAGCGCATGGGTCGCGCGCGTCGGCGCGGCCGGTTTCGTGTTGCTGGGCGCGGTCGTCGCCGAGCGCACGGCCGTCTGGGCGGCAACCCGCGCGGCGCCCGCCACGACCGACTTCAACGAGCACCGATGGATCCTGCTCGCGCCGTGGGGACGACTCGGGCTCGCGCTGGGCGCCGCGGCCGCGGTGGCGATCGTCGCACTCGGCTGGAGAGCGAGCGCCCGACTGGCGAGCCCTTGGCGTCGCGCTGCCGCCGTTGGATTGCGCACGGGCGCCGCGGCAGCCGCCCTCGTGCTGTTTCTCGAGCCGGCGGTCGAACTACGCCAGGTCGCGCGCGAGCCGAATCACGTCGCGGTCGTCGTGGATCGGTCGGCGTCCATGGGCCTCCGCGACGCGCCCGCCGGTCCGTCGCGCGCCGAGCGCGCGCGGGACATTCTCGCGCGGTCCGCGAGCACATTCGCCTCGTGGGCGGACCGTCACCGCGTCGACTTCTACACGTTCGCGGAATCTCTCGAGCCGGCCGCGGGCGCCGGCGCGCCGGCGACGGCCCCTGAGGGAAATGCGACGTTGCTGCGCGAGGCGCTCGAACAAGTCCGCAAGCGCTATGACGGCGCCGACCTCGCCGGCATCGTCGTCCTAACCGACGGGATCGCGACCGGCCGGTTTGCCGACGGCGCCAGCGATGGTGCCGCGCGCGACTTTTTGCGCGGCATCGACGCGCCGGTGCACGCGGTGTGGGTCGGTCGCGCCGGCTTGCGAGATGTCGCCGTCGCGAAGCTGCACGTCGACGAGTTCGCGTTCGTGCGCACCGTCGTCAAGGTCGAGGCCGTCCTGCGCACGACCGGCTATGGCCCGCGCCGCGTCCCGGTCGCACTCACGCGCGAAGGCAAGCTCGTTCGGCAAAAGTGGGTCGATCTTCCGGCGGGTGCGGGTACGGCGACGGTCTCCTTCGAGTTCACGCCGCAGCGGGTCGGCAAGTTCGTCTACGAGATCGCGACACCGGTGTCGCCGGATGAAGCCGTCCAGACCAACAACTCGCGCGCCTTCGTCCTACGGGTGATCCGGGACAAGATTCGCGTCTTGCAGGTCGCTGGCCAGCCGAGCTGGGACGTTCGCTCGCTGCGACGTTTGCTCAAGCGCAATCCGAACGTCGACCTCATCTCGTTCTTCATCCTGCGGACCCACGAAGACGTGCAGCCGGTGCCGCAGCACGAGATGTCCCTCATTCCGTTTCCGACGCAAGAATTGTTCGGGGAACAGCTGCCCTCGTTCGATCTGATCGTGCTGCAGAATTTCGACTTTTTGCCTTATGGCATCGGCGTTTATCTCGACAAGATTCGCGAGTATGTCGAGGGGGGCGGCGGTCTGATCATGCTCGGAGGCCCCGGGTCGTTTTCGAGCGGCCTGTACGCCGGTACGCCCGTTGCGCGCGCGCTGCCGGTCAAACTGCTCGCCAATAACACGCCCCTGTCTCAGCTGCTCGACACATCGACGTTCACACCGCGGCTCACGCGCGCCGGCGCGGCGCATCCGATCGCGGCTCTCCGCTATGAACCGGCCGACAACCAAGCGGCGTGGGCCAGCCTGCCGCCGCTCGAAGGCGTCAACCGCGTCGGCGACGTAGTGGACGGCGCCGTCGCCATAGCCGTCCACCCAACGCTCAAGACCCCGTCCGGCCGGCCCATGCCCGTGATCGCCGCAGGCAGTTACGGCGACGGCCGATCGATCGCCGTGATGACCGACTCGCTGTGGCGATGGGGATTTGTCGCGGCCGCACGCGAAGGCAACGACGGTCGCTACTACGAGAAGTTCTGGGAGAACGCGATCCGGTGGGCCATCCAGGATCCCGAATTGAGCCATCTGCACGTCGAAGCCGACGCACCCGAGTATTACGCCGGCGCCCCGGTCCGCCTCGACGTGCGGCTGCTTGGCGCGGACTACACACCCGCCGCCGGCGGCGAGGTCGATCTCGACATCGCACGCGTGAACGACGACGGTGGCGAGCAGGTCGTCGCGAGCGCGCGCGTCACGGTCGACGAAGCGGGCGAAGGCGCCCACACACTACACGCGCCGGATCATCCCGGGCCGTACCGGGTGCGTGCGCGCGCTGCGGTCGCGGGTCGCGCCGCGACCGCGGTCGACCTGTTTCTCGTGCGCGAGGGCAGCGCCGAGTTCGAACGCCCCGCCGCCACTTTCGACCTGCTTGCTCAGATTGCCGACCAGACGGGTGGACGCCTGCTGGTCGACGCCGATGCGCTGCCCGCCGATCTGCCGTTCCGGCCGCCGCGCGTGGTTCGCGTCGATCGCCGCGCCGATGTCGAAGTGTGGAGCCAGCCGTGGTTGCTGTTCGCGGCGTTGCTGCTGCTCGGCCTCGAGTGGGGCTTGCGCCAGCGCGCGGGCACACTGTAGAAACGCGATCGCATGTTGCAACCCGATAGCCTGGTGCTCGATCTGATCTTCAAGGCGGACGCGCCACCGTCGTCGGATGCGCTGATCGACGCGTTGGGCGAGGACGTCGCCCGGTCGCGCAAGCTGTTCAATCCCGACGCGGTCGATCCGCGAATCGAGATGCAACTGTCCCCGTCGATGCCCTTCCGGCGGCGCGGGGAGGCGCGGCTGATGATCATCGACGACTCGGTCGCTCCGATGCGCAAGGACCCGAACGAGCCGATCGTGCCGCTCGACTTGCGCGGCGAAAAGGAACGGTTGATCGCGCTCGTCGACGCGCTCGACTGCCGCCTCGGCCGGATCATGGCGCTTGGCACGTGGGGCGAGGCGGTAATCGTCGCGCGATCGGCGCGCGATCTGCGCGCGATCGCGCTGATGTCGTGGGTGCTCGATCCGCTGGTCGACGTCGACGGCCACAAGCGTGCGCAACCTCTGTCGAAGCAGGAGTTCGAACAAAAGATCGCCGCGTACGACAAGCGCCTCGACGAGCTCGACGAGGCGGCGATCCTGGCGGATCTCGGACCGGCTACGTTTGAACGCCGGGGCGATCTGCTCGTGGTCGACGTGCTCGAGCCCGACGGCACGTGGGATCTGCGAAAGTCGTACGCGATGGAAATCGCGCTGCAGGCGCTCGATCGCTTTTCACTCATACCGGGGGCGCCGGCCAGCGCCGCTGAGCGCGCGGCGGAGCCCTCGTCGCCTTCGGCCCCCGATGCACAACCTGCGGTGGAGCCCGAGCCGACCGGCAGTCCGCTCACGAGCATCGACCACGGCGGCCACGTCGTACTCGTGTTTCCCGCCGACCGCTGGGATCTCGACGTCGCCGCGGCGCTCGGCAAACGAGACTGGGACAGCCTGCTTCGCTCGTCCGATCCGATCCCCGGCCCGATTCGCGACCGCATCCGGCGCGAGGGCGCCGGTTTCATCGCTCCGCTGGAGTTTCTGTCCGAAGTGTTCGTCGACGGGACGCCGCTGTCGCGGCCAGCGTTCGAGGCGGCGGCCACCGTCCATGACGGAGGCGTGCGCACGCTTCGCGTGCACTGTCCGCGCTTTGGCCCGGCGCTGTTGATCGCGTCGCCGCGCGGGCGTTTCATCACGTCCGAGGTCGACGCCGGGCCCGCACTGCTCGACGCCATCGGCGTCGCCTGAACCCATGCGCCGCATCGCGCCGACGACACTGGCCGCGCTGGCCGCGCTGGCGTCGGTCGCGACAGCGTTCGCGCCCGCGCGCGCGGAACAGCCGGTCGCAGCGCCTGCGGGCGACGTCGTGTACGCAGCGGACGGGGCACTGTGGCGCATCCCCGCCGATGGCTCGAGTGAACCGCGCCGGCTCGCGATGCTACCGGCCGGGGCCGGCGCACCGACGCAAATCATCGCGAGCCCAAATGGTGCGCTCGTCGTGGTGGTGTTCGGCGAGGCGGTCGGCTGGCTGCAACCGGGAGACGGCGACCGCGCGCTCGCGTGGGCGCCATGTGGGCCACCGGTCGCAGTAGCGCCGGACGGCGGCGGCTTCGTCTGCTCCACCGCCGCCGGTCCGGTCCTGCAACCGCGTGCCTGGCGGGCGGTTACAGTCGGCGGAGGCACCACCGCGGCGGCATGGTGGTCGGCGGATGCGATCGCGGTCGTGCGCGACGGCGCGCTCGTCGTCGAACCGACCGCTGGTCGCGCTCGCGACGCGCGCGTGCTCGCCGCGCAGGCTCCAGACGGGCCGTTCGTACTGTCGCCCGACCGGCGGCGCGGCGTCGGCGTCTATGCCAATGCCGACGGCGAGCGCAGCCTGTACGGGTTCGCGCTCGACGGGCGAGCCGCGCGGCGCAAGCTCGGGGGCGACGCGACACCGGTCGCGTGGGACGGGAGTTCCAGGTGGGTGCTGGTCGCCGAGGACGGCTATGCCTGCGTCGTTCGCGCCGTCGGGGGCGAGTACAAATGCTGGCGTCGCTACACGCCACTGGGGTTTTCGCCCGACAGTACCTACGTGCTACTCGCCCGCGACGGCCGATTGTTCGTCGCCCCGATCGCGGGGGTCGAGGCCGTGCGGCCGCGACCAGTCATCGGCGCGGACACCGGCGCGTGGATTGCCGCCGCCGACAACTGACCGCCGAATCGCCGGCGGCGGCGTCTGGCGGATGGCCCGGCACTGCCGCGCGATGGCCGCGCGCGGCTACTCGTTCAGCACGCGCTGCAATAACTCGCGGAGGCCGCGCGCCGTCCACGGCTTCGTGACGACGTGATGCACGACGCCACTCGCGATCGACTCGCGCACCATCGGATCGTCCTCATAGCC
>RFGE01000236.1 GCA_003696105.1 Deltaproteobacteria bacterium
CGCGCGCCCGCGCGCCGATGCCGGTGCGGGCGACGGCGATCGTCGTCCGTCCCGGTTGCGCCGCCGCGCGCCCGGCCGGTCACAATGCGCGCAGGGCAGCCAGAACCTCGTCGCTGTGGCCCTGCACGTCGACGTCGGGAAACACGCGGCGAATGCGGCCGTCGGGACCGATGAGGAACGTCACGCGCCGCGGGTAGCCGCGCGACGTGTCCACGCCGTACTTGGCCGCAATCGCGCCGTCGGGATCGACGAGGAGCGAGAACGGAATGCCGTGTTTTTCGGCGAAGCGCCGGTGCGACTCGGCGTCGTCGAGGGACACGCCGAGGATGACCGCCCCGAGTTTTTCGTAGTCCGCGAGCCCGTCGCGGAAGGCGACCGCCTCGGCCGTTCAACCGGGCGTGTCGTCCTTGGGATACCAGTACAGGACGACCGGCTTGCCGCGGAGGTCCGACAGCCGGATCGTCCGGCCCATGTGGTCCACGGCGGTGAAGTCCGGAGCCATCGCGCCTTCCGCGAGCAGCTGCCGCGCCGGGGCGGCGTCGGCCGGGGCGGCGACGGCGGGCGTGTCCCCCGCCGCCGGCCGCTCGGCGGCGGACTCGCGCGGCTCGGCGGCCTGCCGACCGCACGCGACAGACAACCACAGACAACCGGTCCACAGGATACGTCGCGTCATGGCTTCGGCACTACCTCCCTGGAGCCGGCCGGCACCGGCGGCGCATCCCGCGCGCCGTCCAGCTTCGGCGACCCCGTGGCCGAGGAGCGTATCAGCAAATACACGCCGAGCAACACCGCGAGCGCGATCACGGCCAGCAGCTCGAACGGCACGCGATCGCCGAACGCGCGGCGGCCGAAGAACCGGCCGCCGGAGCGTTCGCGGATGGTTTGCTCGAGCGCCGGCTCGAAGCCGGGCGGCGCGCCGACCCGGTGGAGCCCAGACAGCGCATCGACCGTCGCCTTGAACTCCTCGAACGCGGCACGCGCCTCCTCCGACTGCTCCAGCAGGCGCTCCAGTTCGGCGCGCTCGGCCGGCGGCAGCGTCCCGTCCACGTAGTCGGAGAACTTGGCCTCGAGTGCCTCGAGCTCCTGCTCGGTCATAGCGACTCCAGCATTACATGTGTTTGGCGAGCTTTTTGCGGAGCGCGACCCGCGCGCGGTGCAGCCGGGACTTCACCGTTCCCTCGGGCAGGCCGGTGATGGCGCAGATCTCGTCGTAGCTGAGCTCGTCGATGTCGCGCAACACGACCAACAGCCGATGGTCCTCGTCCAACTCCGCGATTGCGCGCTGCAGCAGCTGTTCGCGCTGCGCCGCGTCGAGCGCCGCATCGGGCGCGGGGGCCTGCGTCGGCCCCGTAACCGCGCCCGCCGCCGGCCGACCGGACACCGCCTCGTTGAATTCGGACCGATCGCGGTCGCGCCGACGCGCCAGGTACTTGATCCGGTTCTTGCAATGATTGGCCGCGATCCGGTACAGCCACGTCGACAGCTTCGAGTCCCCGCGAAACGAGTCGATCGACTTGAAGACGGTGATGAACACCTCCTGGGCGACGTCCTCGGCCTCGGCGCGATCGCCCAGCATGCGGTACGTCAAGTTGAACACCTGGTCCTGAAAGGTCTCCACCAACTCGCCGAACGCCGATTCGTCCCGGTCGCGCAGCCGGCGCACCAAGCGGCGTTCGCGAAGCGACATGGCCGCCCCAGGATACCGTCATCGGCCAGTGCGGACGGTCGCGGCGTGAGCAAAACGCCGCGGGGCATCCCATGCAGCCCGCGTCACTGTTGCGGCGCGAAAAGTCGCAGACTGCCGACGACGAGCAGTTCGTCGCCGTCACCGCCGACCTGCTTGCGCACGCCGATGTCGATGCCGACTTTCGGCGTGACGTAGCCCAGCCCGCCGGTCGCATACGTGCGGTCGCCGGTGTCGTCGTACACGACGCCGGCGCGCAGCGGATAGCCGGCCTGCCGGTTGGCCGCGACGATGAAATACTCGACGCCTCCGCTGTAGCGGCCGGTGTCCTGCCCGTCGGGCAGGTCCGTGTTCCACGCGGCGTCGACCGCGATGGACAGACTCGGCGCCGGGCGCACGACGAGGCCCCCGCCGAACGCGCGCGGGTACTGCGGCGAGTCGGCCGTGCTCACGAGGTTGTAGCTCACGACGCCGACGCGCACGCTGTCGCCGGCGACGAACGTCATTCCGAAATCGGCCGCATGGCCGCTCGCGTCGTCGTCGCCGGCGCTCGCGGGCGAAAAGTTGTAGTCGAAGTACTTGTACTTGGCGCCGAACACGAAGCTGCCGACGCGGCGGGCGATGACGTAGCCCACCTCGTGCGAGCGTCGGCGCACGTCCACGCCGCCGACGTCCGGCGATGCGCGAAAGTAGTGGTAGTAGAAGCACCCCGGCACCGGTACGGTCGAATCGCACGCCGACACGGCGACGAGGCTCGCGCCGTCGTCGGGGCGATAGCCGTAGCCGGTTTCGAGCACCAGGGACCGCGACAGCGGCAGCCCGGCCGGATTGAGGGTGGTCGCAAGCGAGCCGGTCGCGTCGGCGCGCATCGACTCGCCGAGCGCCAGCTCGCGCGGCCCGAGCGCGTCGACCAGCGAGTTGGCGTTGGCGCGCGCGGCCGGGCACAGCAACGCGATCCACAGTGCGGTCGCGGCGGCGATCCGATGCCAGAGCATGCCTTAGCTTTCACGACGGATCGCCGAACGGCAACTATTTCGCCGGCGCCGGCCAGGCCGCCGGCTCCGAGCGGCCCAGGCCGCCGCGCCGAGCCGGAGCGCCCCCGCGCCGCAGCCGGCGAGGCTGCGGGCTCCGAGCGGCCCAGGCCGCCGCGCGGAGCTGGAGCGCCCCGGCGCCGGGCCCCCGAGGCGGGCCCCCGCGCGCGCCCGCCGCCCACCGCGCTCGCCATGTGCGCCTCCGCGCACCACGCCGCCGGCAG
>RFGE01000237.1 GCA_003696105.1 Deltaproteobacteria bacterium
ACAGATGACCGGCGCGGCGCCCGACCCGGCCGCCGACGACGGCCCCGAGCCGGCCGCACCCAGCGCGCCGTGACCTGCGCGATGGCAGCGCCCGCCGGCAACCGGTCCCGCGCAGCTGCCCTCGTCGCACGGCCCGGCGTCGGGTGGCCGCGGCGCGGGCTGCGCGGCGCCGCGGCGGCCCTGATGTGCAGCGTCGCGCTCGCCGCGGCCGCGCGCCCGGCCTCCGCCGATGCGGGGCCGCTCGGCCGCACCATCGCCGTGTGGCGCATCGACGCGCTCGGCATCGACGCGGAGATCGTCGCGCGCCTCGAGTCGCTGTTTCGCACCGAACTCGAACGGCTCGCCGGCCGCCCGGTGCCGAGCCGGCGCGTGGTCGACCGCGCGCTGGCCGGCCGGCCTCGGCTTCGCGCGTGCGACGGGTCGACCGCGTGCCTGGCTGCGATCGGCCGGCGCGTCGGCGCCGACTGGATCGTCTCTGGCAACGTCGCGCAGCTCGGCGACTCGTACGTCGTCAACCTCAAACTCATCGACGTCGCGACCGCGACCGAGTTGCGCCGGGTCGCCAGCGAACCACTGCGCGGCACCCCCGACGAGTTGATCGAGCGCGTCCGCGTCGCCGCCTACCGCCTGTGCGCGCCCGAGCGACTGTGGGGCGAGATCGCCGTGCTCACCGATCTGGTCGGAGCGGTCGTCGAAGTCGACGGGAAATCGGTCGGCACGACGCCGCTGCCGGGGCCCATCGACCGCGTGCCGCTCGGCGCGCACACGCTGCGCGTGACGGCACCGGGCTTCACGCCGTTCCAGCAGCGGGTCGTCGTGCGGTTCCAAAAGACGACGCGGGTCGTCGTCCACCTCGTCAAGGTCGGCGCCGTCGCTCCGGCCAGCGGGAGGCCGCCGCGCGGCGCGCCGCCGCCCGCACCCGCCGATCGGTGGGTTCCGTCGCCGTGGCTGTACGTCGCGGCCGGCGTCACCGCAGCGCTGCTCGGCGGATACATCGGCTACCGCCTCGCGCACGACGAGGTGATCGACTGCAGCGCCGAGCCGACCGCATGCCGCTGAGACTCCATATCGCGATCGCGATCGCCGTCGCCCTGTGGGCGGGCCGCGCGGCCGCCGCCCCGCCGGTCCGCGTCGCCCTCGCGCCGCCGAGCACGCTGGGCGCCGAAGCCAGCGCGAAACAGGCGCGGGCGCTCGGCGCCGCGCTCGAGCGAGCGCTGGCATCCGTGCCCGGGCACGCCGTGGTCGGCCCGGCCGCGGTCCGCCGCGCCGTCGCGCGCGCGCGCAAGCCCGAGCTGCGCACATGCGACGGCGACGTCGCGTGCCTGGCCGATCTCGGTGCGCTGCTGGGCGTCGATCGCGTCGTGTACGTCGAAGTCGGCGGGCTCGGCGACGCGCGCGTCCTCGCCATGCAACTCGTCGATGTCGCATCGCGCACCGAGGTTCGCTCCATCACCGCGGAACTGACCGCTGCCGACGTCGACCGGTCCGCGCGGGCGGCGGCCTACCGGCTGCTCGCGCCGCAGCGGTACGTCGGCACACTGCAGCTCGACGTGGACGTGCCGGGCGCGGCGATTTATGTCGACGGCACTCAGATCGGGGTATCGCCCATGCCGCCGCGGGAGATCGCCGTCGGCAGCCACGCGCTGCGCGTCACGCATCCCGAGTACCGCGACTTCGTCCGGTTCGTCGACATCGAGTTCGACACGACGACGAAGATCTCGGTGGCGCTCAAGGCGTTCCCGATCGTCGAGGACGCCATGCGGCAGACCGGAGGCCCCAGCCGTGGCGCCCCCGAGGCGCCCGCGGCCGCGCCGACGCCCTGGTACAAGCGCTGGTACACGCTCGTCGGCGCCAGCGCGGTCGTGCTCGTGGGCAGCGCGATCGTCGTCGGCCTGGTCACTCGCGGCGTCGACGCCGATCGCGTCGAGATCGTCGGAGACTGACGCGCCGCGATCGATCCGCCGCGCGCAGTCCGCGCCGGCTCAGTCGAGCAGCGCGTAAATCTGGTTGAGCCGGCGGTTTGCGCGGCTGAACTTGCCGTCGCCGTAGTCCTCGGTGGCGGCACGAAACAGAGCGTCGATCTTTTTCTTCGTCGCGGCGTCCAACGTCTTGCCGGCGATTTCGGCGTTGAGCCGCCCGATCTTGCCCTGGATGAACGCCTTGTCGATCCGAATCGACTTGACGGTATCGACGAGCTGGCGCGCGGCGAACCGCGCCCGCCCGTAGTCTCCCTCGGCCATCGCGCGCGTCGCCTCGCGGTCGAGATCCCGCGCCGGCGGGGGCAGGTCGGACCGCAGGATGCCCTTCTTCGCCATCGCCGCCCGCGCGCGCGACAGCAGCGGCTCCACGTCCTTTTTGGTATACGCCGACCCCTTGGCGTCCACCGTCTTGATGATCGTCTGCGGCTGCGCCGCGACGCCGCACATCTGCGCCTCGCGCCGCGCCAGCGCCGCCTCGCGCTGCGCGAGCTTCGCTTCGCGGTCCGCGAGCGTCTGCTCGCGCGACGACAGCTCGCGCTCACGCGCCGCGACGTCGCGCTCGCGCGCCGCGACGGCCGCGGTCGGATCGCCGCCGCCTCCGGTCGCCAGCTGAGCCATCAGCGCGCGGCGCTCGCGCAAGATGTCCCGGAACCGCTGATTGAGTTCCTCCTCCTCGTCGGCGAGGTCGCGCTCGCGCTCGAGCAGCGACCGCGCCTGCTCGTCGATCTCCGACGTGTCGTCACCGGCCGCGATCGCGGCACGCCGGCGCTGCTCGAGTCGGTCCCGCTCGGCGCGAATCCGCTCGCGCTCCTTCACGAGCGCGTCCCGGCGCGCCAACAAACTGTCCTCCTGTTGCGCGATGGTCTCGGACTTGGCGAGCGCCTGGTCGGCCGCCGCCCGCCCCTTGTCCTTGCAGCCGGCCGCCAGCGCGGCACACGCGACGAGCGCCGCGCACACGGCGGCCGGGTACCCCGGTCGGTCGGCACGTCGCATCGCACCGGATCGTAACACCGACCTCGCGAGCGGGCACGAAGGCGCGGCGGATTTGCCAGAGCCAGATCAGTCCGCGCCAGGGCCGAGCGTGACCAGCGGCTCTTGCGTCTCGACCGACCGTCCGGCGTCGACGTGGACCGCTTCGACGACGCCGGCGCGCGGCGCGCGGATCTCGTTTTCCATCTTCATCGCCTCGAGCACGACGAGGCCGTCGCCCTCGGCCACGCGCTTCCCGGGCTCGACGAGCACCTTGACGACTTTGCCCGCGATCGGCGCGGCCACCACGCTGCGTCCGTCCGCGCCCCCGCCGTCGCGCCGGGCGACCTCGGCGAGCCGCTTGCGCCGCGCGTCCTCGACCGCGACCGTGGTTTCGCTCCCCGCGACGGCCACGACCGTCCCGCGGCGGCGCTCGTCGATGTCGACCAGCCAGCTTCGGCCGTCCACGAGCAGCGACCACGTTCCCGGCCGCACCTGGCGTGCGTCCGCCTCGTGCACGCGGCCGTCGATCTCGACCCGCCAGCGGTCGCCGTCGATCGGTTCCACCCGGATCGCCACCTCGATCGGGGGATCGCTGCCCACCACGGTGGCACACAGTTCGCGCTGCATGGCGCGCCGACTATACTCGACCGGTCGCGCCCCCGAGCCCAAACGTGGTAACGAACCGCCCCGCGGCCGCGTGTGACGCGGATTCGGCCACCGGGCGGTCCGCGTCGTGTTATGAAACCGCTTTCGCAGCCGGAGCCGGTGCCTTGACCAGCCGATTCAGCGAACTCGTCACGAGCAAGCGCATCGTGGTGTGCGTCGGATCCGGGGGGGTCGGCAAGACCACCACCGCGGCCGCGATCGCCATGTACGCGGCGCGCGCGGGCCGGCGCGCGCTCGTCATCACGATCGATCCCGCCAAGCGCCTCGCCAACTCCCTCGGCCTCGCGGGCCTGGGCCACGACATCCAGCAGGTGAGCGACGAACTGCTCGCCGCCGCGGGCCGCCGCGCGACCGGCGGCGCGCTGTTCGCGATGATGCTGGATCAGAAGCGCGCGTTCGACGAGGTCGTCGAGCAATATGCGACGAACCCGGAAGCGATCGCGCGCATCCTCGCCAACCCGGTCTATGCCCAGATCTCGGGCGCGCTGGCCGGGTCCCAGGAGTATGCGGCGCTGGCCAAACTGTACGACCTCGACAAAACCGGCGACTGGGATCTGATCGTCGTCGACACGCCGCCGACGGCGCACGCGCTCGACTTCCTCGACGCCCCGCAGAAACTCACGGCGGCGATCGACTCGCCGGCGATCGATTGGTTCCGCAAACTGCGCCAAAGTGGCCGCCGCAGGCGCTGGTCGGTCGCCGGCCGCACCGGCGCATACATCCTCAAGCGCATCTCGAAGTTCGTCGGCTCCCAGTTCCTCGACGACCTCGGCGTGTTCTTCACCGAGTTCAGCGACATCCTCGGTGGCTTTCGCGAGCGCGCCGAGGCCGTGTATGCGCTGCTTCGCGACCCGGGCGTCGGGTTCGTGCTGGTGACGAGCCCCGAACCGATGGCGGTCGACGAAGCACTGTTCTTTCACGCGCGACTGCTCGCCTCGCAGATGCCGTTTTCGGCGTTCGTCGTCAACCGTGTCCACCCGGACCGCGCGATCGCGGGCACGGCCGACGAGATCGACGGCAAGCTCGCGCGCCATCCGGGCATCGCCGCGCTGGGTCTCGACGACGCCGAGCGCCGCGCTGCGGTCGACGCGCTGCTCGCCAACCACGCCGGCATCCAGGAGCTGGCCTTCGCCGACGCGCGCTCGATCGATCGCCTGCGCGAGGCATGCGGCGACGGCGCCGCGCTGCGAGCCGTGCCCTATTTCGAACAGGACGTGCACGACGTCGCGGGCCTCGCCCATATCGGCGAGTTCCTGTTCGAACGGGGCGGCCGCGGGACCGCCGCGGTCAGTGCCTCGTGACGCGCCACCGGCGCCACATCTCATCGACGATGGCGGTGGCGCGGCCAGCGGGCGCGCCGAGCACGATCACCACGGCGTCGCCTCGCCGCGCGGCGAGGTAGACGTCGCCCCGGGCGTCGCGGACGGCCGCAACGCCATCCGCGGCCAGCGCGCCGGTGCCGGCGTCGCGACCGCGGGACGCGGCCGCGGCGTGCGCATGCTGCCCCGCGGCGATGCGGCGATCGGCAGCGGATCGCGCGCCCTCCGCGGCGAACGCGGCGAGTCCGCCCGCGAGGGCGTCGACCAATTCGATCGCGTCGATCTCGTCGTCCCACACGCTGTAGACCGCGACGATCGGGCGTCCCGGCGCGCCGGCCGCCGGTTCGTACAGCGCAATGCGATCGCCGCCCCAGCCGTCGGCCGCCGCCGACGCCGCGTACGCCGGCGCGCCGAGCTGGCGCAGCCACACGCGGAACCCGAATTCACCCAATACGTTGCGGTACGTGACGCGATAGTCGGCCAGCGCGCGCAACGGCCGGACCGTTACTTCGTCCGGCCGCTCGTAGGCTGCGTACGTCTCCGGGTGAAGGATGTGCTCGGTCGACAGAGGTGGTTGCCTGTACATCTGATCGATGCGCTGCCACGAATGAAAGGTGCGGTAACGTGCGACGAACGCGAGTCCGGCCGTGTACGGAAACGACAACGGCGACCGCACGGCGAGTGGGGCGTCCGCGAGGCGACCGGTTCGCGACGCTCCACCGGCGGCCGCGAACGCGCCCGCGAGCCGGCGGACGACGGACGGATCGCCCCACGGAGGATCCGCGCCGACCTGTGCGAAGGCGTACTCGATCGTGACCGCCATGCCGTCGCCCTCGACGAGCGCCTGGCGCGCGAGTGCCGCGTCGCCGTTGTGCGCGCCCGCCCCCGCGATGAACGCGCGCAGGTCGAAATGTTGATCTTGCAAGGCGTGGCCGACCTCGTGCGCCACCACGATTTGCGCATCGGCCGGCGACGGGTCGCGGTCGACCACGTACAGGGTCTGCTGCCACGGGTCGTAGAAGCCGACGACTTCGCGCGCCAGCGCGTCGACGTACGCCTCCGCCCGCGCCTGCGCATCCGGCAGCAGGCCCATGCGCGCGAGCGCGCGCGCCTCGGCGGCCGCATCGCCCGCCGAGCCACCGCGCGCGACGACGCGCGCGACGTACGCGCGGACGGCGGCCGCGTCCGCGGTGCGGCGGCGCAGCGGCCGGCGCAACGGAAGCCCCCGCAGCCGCGCCACCTCGGCCGCGATCGCGTCGACCCGAGCCGCGAGTCCGGGGCGAGGCGAGCGATTCTCCGGCGCGCCGGCGTCGTGCCGCGAGGCCGCGGCGGCCGGCGCGGCGGCCGCGGCGCCGGCCGCGCGCGTCCCCGGCGCCGCGGCGTCCGGCGCGGCGGCGTCGGCTCCGGCCGCGGTCGTCCCCGGCGCGGCGGTCGCCCGGCGCGCGCCCGCGGCGGCCGCGACGATGGCCACGGCCGCCGCACACCAGCGGACGAACTGCCGCGGCATACGCGCCGTGACGCCGGTCGCCATCGCGCCCCATTGTACGGCTGGGCGACGCGCCGGCCAGACCGAGACACACATGCCGGTCGCGCGGCCGCGCGCGATCGCGC
>RFGE01000238.1 GCA_003696105.1 Deltaproteobacteria bacterium
CGTGGAACGCGGCGCGCGCGGGCACGGCGCGCCCCACGGCGCATAACGCGGGTGCCGGGTAGCGTTCCACGTGGAACGCGGCGGATGGGCCGGCCCAGGGTAGCCCTCGCTCGAACGCGGCGGCGCAGAGCGCGTTCCACGTGGAACGGTAGAGCGCATCCGTGCGTCGCGACGTGCGTGCGAATGCCGATCCGCGGACCCGCCACACGTGAAGGGGCGCCACAGGACACCCATGAACCGCCCCACTGGCGGGATGCTCGGCGGACCGATGTGCTGCCAGCCGGCCCTCGCGCTGTCCGAGCAGACAGTGCGAAGCCTCAGTTTGTCGTCCGAGCGCCTCGGTTCATGCTGCACGTCGGGCGTTGGGCCGGGGCCTCCGGCGGCAGCCTCCCCGGCGCGAGGTCGTCCCCGCGGTCGAGCCCCTCGGCGAGTGTTGCGCTCCGGCTCGCGAGGGACGCCGCGAGGTGCACGGCGAAGCGCAGCGCACGCCTGCGGCCCACGCCGGCGCGTGTCCACGGGCGGCACGGGAGGGCGCGAGGGCAGCCGCCGACAACCCCACCGCGACCGCAGCCGGCGGCCGTGCGCGACAGCCACCCAGGGGCGTCCGAGGCGGCCCATCGCCCCACCGGCGGTACCGGGCGACCGAGGGAGCCGCGCGTGCCGTGGCGATCGGTGGTGTCGACGCAAGCGACGGCCCTCCTGGCCCCGCACGGCAGGAGCGACGCGTGAGCGCGGACGGCGCCCCGGGCACGACGCGCCTCGTCTCCCCGCACGGCAGGGGGCACGGCCAAAGGCCGGCGATCCAGCCCCCGGCGTAACTCCTGGCCCCGCAAGGCAGGAGCCACGAAGCCGAGTCGGTCGGCGTCGCCTCGCACGCCGGCGCGCCGACGCGGCGCCGCCCGGCCGTCCACGCGCGTCCGCGCGTTGTCCGCCGCAGGTGCGCTGCAGACCGTCGCGGCGGCGCGCTGAGCGCGCAATGCCCGGCATCCTCCGCGCAACGTCCCCGCGTTCGCGACCCGGTCCACCGCGCCCGGATCGCGGTTTGGAGCCCGCGCGAGACGTGCCACGCCGAATCGCCTGGCCCTCTCTCCGCGCGAGCCAAGGCTCGCCGGGCGAACGACGGTCGAACAGCGGGCGACCCGAACCGTTCAACCGCGGGGGGCCCGATTGGCGGCGATATCGATCACGTTGACGGCGCCATGGCTGTCCTCGCGCGATGGAATCGCGCGGCGACGGGGATCCCACAGCCCGTGCCCGGGAACTCCGCGACGCTGCGACGTCGCGCGCGTGTCCCCGACCGCCGGCGCGTGCCTCGCAACCGCGGTCTTCCGAGTCATCGATCATCGCGCACCCGGCCCCGCAGATCCCGCGGGCGTGGCCGTGGACGCAGTCTCGATCGGCGGGCGCGCGGCGCGCCGGGCACCCGGTCCGCCGTTTCGTTGCGTGCGCACGCAACTATATGCGCGTTGAGGCGCGGCTGTGTGCGGCCGCGGGCGCGCACCGCCGCACGGTCGTCGCACCGTCCAAAGAGCGGCGTGCTGGCCCCTGGAACCGCCGTCATCCGGGTTGGCGATGTGCACCGTTCCGGCTTGAAACGCAGCGCATTGAGATCGAGACCGCAAGTCGCGGGGGGACGACCTGCCAGCCGGCCGATCGGCCGGCGCAGGCGGTGGAGATGGTCAAGACAGGCGTGCTTCGACGGGGAATGGCGCCGGTCGCGTGCGCGGCGTTCGCGTGCGGCGGCGGCGACGACGACGATGGCGACGACGACGAAATCGCCGCCGACGCCGGCCCCCGCCGGACGGCAGCGGCGATTTCGGCCCGGCGTGGTCGGCGCTGTACGGCGGTGACGGGGGCCAGGAGACGGAGAGCGTCGTGGTCACGTCCGGCGGCGATCTGCTCATCGCCGGGATCTCGGATTCGTTCGGCGAGGAGTACGGCGACGCTGGGCTGCTTCAGATCGATCCGATGGGCAACGTCGTGCGGCAGGCGGCGATTGGCGCCAGCGGCGACGACATGGCGACCGACGCCCGCGAGACGACCGACGGCGGGATCGTGTTCGCCGGCTGGACCGAGTCGTTCGGCGCACAGATGGCCGACCTGTGGCTGGTCAAGCTCGACGCCGGCGGCGACGTGCTGTGGCAGCAGACGTTCGGCGGCGCCGGCCACGCCGTCGCGGGGCCGCGCGCGCCGTCGCGCGCTCGACCCCGGCGCCATTACGCCGGCGGATAGCGTCGCAGGCTGTCGGCCCACGACCGCGCGAGCAGGTCGCGCAGCGCGGCGGGGTCGACCTCCGCGAGTCGGCGCACGTACAGACATCCGACGCCGCGCCGGTGCGGGCCGAGCCGCGCGAGCGGAGCGGCGAGCGCATCGAACCCGGTCGTGCAGTAAATCGACAGGGCGCGCTTGCGCGGTGAAAACCCGATCCGCATCCAGTCGCCCTCGCGACCCGACGCATAGCGATAGTGGTACCTGCCGAATCCGATGATGTCCTTGCCCCACAGCACCGGCGGCTCGCCGGTGATCGCCTCCATCCACTCGACGAGCTGCGCTGCCTCGGCGCGCCGCTCCGCATCGTCGATCTGCGCGATCGCGGCGCGCGGATCCCGCGCGGTCGGCCGCGTCTTGACCGCCGAGCCGTCCCGACGTTTGTGCCCCATTCGCCGATCCTCGCCTGCCCGCCCGACGACCGCAAGCTGTCGCCGTGCCGCGCGGCGGACGCCGTGCGACAATCGCGCCGATGGTCGCCGCTGCGCACCGCCGTCGCAACTTGCTCGTCCCCGAGGTCGAACCGTGGCCCGCGGACGCAGGTCCGGTCATCGAACTCGACCAGGTAGACGTCGCGTTCGGCGCCAACCACGTGCTTCGCGGTATCAGCCTGCCGGTCGTCCCCGGCAAGACGACGGTGGTCGTCGGGCGCTCTGGCTCCGGCAAGTCGGTCCTGCTCAAGACCATGATGGGCCTCATCCGGCCGCAGAGCGGCCGCGTGCGCTTGTTCGGCCGCGATGTGACCGAGGCGTCGCCCGTCGAGCTGCTCGAGTTGCGCAAGCGCATGAGCATGCTGTTTCAAAACTACGCGCTGTTCGACTCCAGGTCGGTCGTAGAAAACGTCGCGTTCGGCTTGCTGGAAAACTCGACCGTGTCCCGCGCCGAGGCGCTGGCGCTCGCGCGCGACCTCCTGGCCACCCTGGGGCTCGAGGGCGCCGAACACCTGCTGCCGTCCGATCTGTCCGGCGGCATGAAGAAGCGCGTGAGTCTCGCCCGCGCGCTGGTGACCAATCCCGAAGTCGTGTTGTTCGACGAGCCGACGACCGGGCTCGACCCGATCATGATCGAGCGCGTCGACCAGATGATCCTGCTCGCGCGCCAGCAGTTTGACATCACGTCCGTGATCATCAGCCACGATATGGCCAGCACGCGGCGCCTGGCCGACTACGTCGCGTTCTTGCACGACGGGCGAATCGTCCAGTACGGCACGTACGACGAGTTCATTGCGAGCGATCATCCGGCCGTGCGCACCTTCGTCGAAGGCGCCCGCACGAGCCGCTTGTCGCGAGCGTCGACGACCGCACGTTCCGGCGATACCGCCGACCCTGCCGCGGAACCGCCGTTGGGCGAGCCCGTGATCGAACTCGTCGGCGTGCACAAGTACTTCGGCGACAAGCACGTGTTGCGCGGCGTCGATCTCGCGATCTACCCGAACCGCATCACGGTGCTCATCGGCGCGAGCGGAAGCGGCAAGTCCGTCATCATCAAACACATCATGGGCCTGTTCAAGCCGGACGCCGGCGAGGTCCGCGTGTTCGGCGAAGACATCGCGCAGCGCGACCCCGCCGACCTCAACGACGTGCGCCGTCGCCTCGGACTCCTGTTTCAACATGCGGCCCTCCTCGACTGGCTGACCGTCTACGGAAACGTCGAGTTTCCGCTGCGCGAGCGCACCGACCTGCCGAAAGCGGAGATCCGCGATCGCGTACTCGAGCTGCTCGAACGCCTCCACATCGCCGACATTCGCGACAAGCTGCCGGGCGAAATCTCCGAGGGCGAAAAGAAGCGAGTTGGCCTCGCTCGCGCGATCATCATGCGCCCGGACATCATGATCTACGACGAGCCGACGACGGGCCAGGATCCGATCCGCACTCGCCAGATCGACGACATGATCCAGGAGGCGCAGGAGCAGTTCGACATCACGAGCATCGTCATCAGCCACGACATGGCGTCGACGTTTCGCATCGCCCATCGGATCGCGCTGCTGCACGAGGGGCGAATCGCGGCCTACGGCACACCCGACGAAGTGCGCGCATCGCCCGACGA
>RFGE01000239.1 GCA_003696105.1 Deltaproteobacteria bacterium
ATGTGCTTGTGGGCCCAGTGCATGAACTCGGGCAGCCGACCTTCCGGATCGGTCAACACGGCGTGCCAGTGGTTCGACAGCACGCACAGCGCGTGCAGCTCGACGCCGGTGAGCGTCGCGGCGTACGCGACGCAGTAGGCGACGATCTGGTTGGTGAGCGCGGTGGGCTTGAGCCAGAACTGGCGCTGAGTACAGCGGCGGGTGACCAGGTACGTCGAGCCCGGCAGGACCTGTCGCGGCACGCTCACGTACCGGGTATCGGTTCGGGCTGGTCGCGGTTGCGTGAGAAAACAACCTGGGTGGGGGCACCAGGCTCCCCGAAAATCTACCCGAGTGCGGGCTCCCCGAAAAATCAACCCGGGTGCGGGCTCCCTAAAAAAATCAACCCGGGTGCGGGCTCCCCATGGCAAACCCGGGTGCGGGCTCCCCATGGCAGTCCCCATCGCGGAGCCGCCCGACCACGAAGTGGTCGAGCGGATCGCCGTCCGCCTACGACGCGCGCCGGCAGTCGGCGCACACGCCGTACAGCTCGTGCCGGTGCCGCGACAACTCGAAGCCGAACCGCTCGGCGATGCGCTCTTGCAACTCCTCGATCTCCGCGTCCTCGAACTCGACGATGCGGCCGCACCGCGTACAAATCAGATGGTCGTGATGCTCGCCCGCGACCTCGTAGCGAGCCTGGCCGTCGCCGCCGAACTGCCGCTCCATCGCCAACCCCGCGTCCACCAGCAGTTTCAAAGTGCGGTAGACCGTCGCGTAGCCGACCTTCGCGCTGTGCTCGCGTACCTTCGCCAACAGCTCCTCGATCGATACGTGGTCGCGACAACGCAAGAACTGGTCGACGATCAGCTCGCGCTGCTGAGTCGTGTTGAGGCGGTTTTGCTGGAGGTACTCCCGCCACCGCCGCTTGAACTCGTCGGCGTCGCCCGCGTGAAACTGCCGTTCCTGCTCCGCAGCCACGAGTTCATTTATTCCGCAATGCGGCGGCCAGTCAAACCAAACAAGAATCGCGCGGAGTTACACCGCCAGCGCGGCCGGTCGGAGCCGGTCCTTGACCGGGCCGCCGCGCGCTCGCACAATACTCCGCCGTGGCCGCGCAGACGGATACCGGCGAGTTGGGCTTCGACGAGATCGTCGAGCGCCTCCGCGCCGTCGTCGCCCGCCTCGAGGCGGGCAGCCTGTCGCTCGAGGAGTCGCTGCGCGCCTACGAGGAGGGCGTCGGCCTTGCGCGACGCGGCCACGCGCTGCTCGACGCGGTCGAGCGGCGAGTCGAAGTGCTGGTCAAGGGAGCGGACGGCGAGGCGGTGGAACGGCTCGCCGACGATGGGGACGGCGGGGCGTGACGACGGTCGCGATCGTGGACGACGACATCGAGTTTCGCGAGGCGCTCGCCGATGCGTTCGAGTCCTCCGGCTTCCGAGTTCGTTGCGCCGCCAACGGGTTGCGCCTCGTGAGCGCGCTGCAGGTCGACCGCCCCGACGTCATCGTGCTCGACGTGATGATGTCGTGGATCGACGGATTCGAGCTGTGCCGCGCGCTTAAGCGCAACCCGGAGTTTCGCGACATCCCGGTCGTGTTCGTGTCGGGGCGCACGAGCGACGCCGACCGCCAGCGCGGCCTCGCCTGCGGCGCTGTCGACTACTTCCCGAAGCCGGTCGAGCTGTCGGCCCTGGTCGACCGCGTGCGCCGCATCGCCGAGGAGCGCGCCGCGTGATCCCCGCGTGGATCGAGCAGCTCCGCGGCGACATCGACGCCGACCTTGCCCGGCGACTGGCGTCCGCGCCCGGCCGCCTCGGCGACGCAATGCGCTACGCGACTCTCGGCGCCGGCAAGCGACTGCGTCCGGCGATCGTAATCGCAGCGTGCGAGGCCGCCGGCGGCTCTCGGTCCGACGCGATGGCGCCGGCCGCCGCGGTGGAACTGCTGCACGCGTACACGCTGGTGCACGACGACCTGCCCGCCCTCGACGACGACGACGAGCGCCGCGGCCGCCCGACCGTCCACCGCGCGTTCGACGAAGCCCTCGCGATCCTTGCAGGAGATGCCCTGCTCACCGCCGCGTTCGGCCAGCTCGCCGAGCTGGGCGATCGCGCGGCCGACGCCGTCCGCGTGCTGGCGCGCCGCGCCGGCGCCGACGAGCTGATCGCCGGCCAGGTCGACGACCTGGCGGCGTCTGCCGAGCCGAGCTTCGACGCGATCGAATCGATCCACCGGCGCAAAACCGGCGCGCTGTTCGCCGCGGCCGCCGAACTCGGCGCGATCGCCGCGCGCGCCGGTGCGGACGCGCGCGACGCGCTGGCGCGGTGGGGCATGGCGTTCGGCGTCGCGTTCCAGTTCGCCGACGACGCGGCCGACGGCGACTTCCCGGGCACCGCGAAAGCGCGCACCGCCCGCGCCGCGGAACTCGTCGCCGAGGCGGCGGCGCTCGCCGAGCGATTCGGCCCGCGCGGTGCGCCGCTGGCGGAGCTGGCGCGCTGGATCGGTGCCCGCGTGTAGCACACGGCCCGGTCGGCGTTGGCCGGGCCGCCGTCGCGAACCGCCTCCGCGACGGGCGCCCGGCCGCGCGCGCCGGAACGCGCGCGTCGCGGTCGTCGCCGTCGCCGCCGCCGCGGCATGCGGCGGACCGCCGCGCGCGCCGGCGGCGACCGGCCGCGGCACGTTCGGCGCCGTGCGCGCGCTGTCGACGGGTGCGCTCGCCTACGCGGTCGCATTCGACGGCGCGCGCGTCGTCGCGGTCGAACTCGACGACGCATTCGAACTGGTGGTCCACGGCGCGCGCGGCGGTGACCGCCGCTACCCGATCGGTGACGCGACGTGGGACGCCGTCGACCTCGCGGTGCGCGACGGCACGGCCTGGATCGCCGTGCGCGACGGCACCGTGCGCGCGGTGGACCTGGCCGCGGGCCGCGAGCGCGTGCGCTGGCACCTCGGCGCGCCGGCGACCGCCGTCGCCGCGTCGGCCGACGGTCGCTACATCGCGACCGGCGACGACGCCGGCGTGCTGTGCCTGCGGCGCGCGGTCGACGGCGCGCTGCTCCAGTGCGTCGTCGCCCACGCGCGCACCGTCGGCGGCCTCGCGTTCGACCGCGCCGGTCACCTCGCCTCGGCCGGGCACGACGGCGCGGCAATCGTGTGGCGCGTTCCGTCGCTCGCACTCGCCGGCCGCGTCGGCCGTCTCGGTTCCGCGAACGCCGTCGCGCTGTCGCCGGACGGCCGGTGGCTCGCCGTGGCCACCAGCTCCGCGCCGCCGGCGCGCACGCCGCAGCTCGCCGCGCGCGAAGCCCGCGGGGATTGGCCGCGCGATCCCGGCGCGGCCGTCGCGATCGTGCGCATCGACCGACCGCCGCCGTGGCGCGCGACCGCGCTGCGCGGGCACACCGCGCCGGTGACCGCCGTCGCGTGGACTCCCGACGGCGGCCGCATCGCGTCGGCGTCCTGGGATCGCACGGTGCGCCTGTGGGACGCGCGCAGCGGCGCGCCGATCGGTCGCGTGGCCGGTTTCGACCACATCGTGCGCGACGTGGCTGTATCGGCCGACGGCCGCGCGGTCGCGGTCGCCGCGTGGGCTCGGGACGTGGCGGCGCCGGCGATCGCCGTCGTCGACCTGGCGGATGCTCCGGCGCGCTGATCGCGCGGAAGTTGCCGCGCCTGCGGCGCGTTGCTACACCCGATCGCGATGGGGTGTCCGTGACGAGTCTTCGCCTGCTGATCGCCTCCGCGTTTGCCGCCGCGTGCTCCGCCAACGGCGCTGCCGCGCCGCCGCCGCGAGAACCGGGGACGCCTGCCGACCCGGCGCTCCGCGCCCGCGAATCGACCGAGGCGCAGGCCGCGCCCGTCGCGTCCGCGACGTCCGGCACCGCCGGGCTGCCGCGCCTCACCGAAGACATGGCCCGGCCTTACTTTGCCGCCGGCCCCGCGGCCGATGGCGTGCGGCGGCTCGCCCTGCGCGACTGGGCCGGCGCGCGCCGCGGATTCGTCGCCGCGCGCGACGCCTTGGCGGACGACGCGCCCGCCGCCGACCGCGCACGACTCGACCTCGTGATCGCCGTGTGCGACGAACAGCTCGGCGATCACGCCGCGGCCGCGGCCGGCTTCGCGCGCGCCGCGGCCGCGTTGCCGGTGCTCGCCGACTTCGCGCACTACCACGCGGCGCTCGGTTTCTTCCGCGCCGGCCGGATCGACGATGCCGAACGCCACGCGCGCGCGGTCGCCGCCGACAGCCGCCACCGCGCCGAGACCGACCTGCTCATCGGCGACATCCTGCGCGTGCGCGGCGCCCACGCCGACATGGCGCGCCACTACGAGGCGTATCTGCGCGGGCGAAAGCGCGGACCGCGGCTGGACGAGGCCACGTTTCGGCTGGCGCAAGCCTACGAGGCCCTCGGCCGCGGCGTCCCCGACGCGGTGCGCACCTACCGGCGCATTCCCGTGTTCGCGCCGCTGTCGTCGTGGGCGGCACAGGCGAGCGACCGCGTCGCCGCGCTAACGGCGGCCCTGCCGGCCGCCGAGCGGGCGCGCTGGACCGAATGGACGACCTCCGAACGCCTCGAGCGCGGCATGGCGCTGTTCGACGCGATGCGCAACCGCGACGCGGCTGCCGAGTTCGAGCGCGTCGTCGCCGCCGCCGACGCGACGCCGGCGCAGGCGTGCAGAGCCGCGTACCACCTCGGCTACGCGTGGTGGCGCGAGCGCAACCGGACGAAGTCGGCGCCGCTGTTCGACGACGCATTCGAGCGCTGCCGCCGCGCCGGCAACGTCGACCTGCAAGTCAAGTCGGCGTACATGGCGGGGCGCTCCTACGACCGGCTCGACCGCGCCGACGACGCGATCGACCGCTTTCGGCGCGTGCAGGGGTTCGACCACAGCTATGCCGATGATGCTCGGCTTCGCGAAGCCGAGCAGTACGCCGAGATCGGCGACACGGCCAAACTCGCCGCCACCCTCGAGTCGATCCCCGCTGACTTTCCCGACGGCGACATGAAGGTCGAGGCGGTGTGGCGGCGCGCGTGGCTCGCCTACAAACAGAAGGACTACGACGGCGCGGTCCGGTGGCTGCGCCGCCAGATCGAACTCGCTCCGATCGAGACGCGCTGGTACGCCGAGGGCCAGGCGCAGTACTGGCTCGGCCGGGCGCTCGGCCACCTCGGCCGCACCGACGAGTCGATCGCAGCGTACGAAGAGTGCGTCCGCCTGTACCCGCTCACGTACTACTCGCTGCTGGCGCTCAACCGGTTGCGCGAGCAACATCCCGATGCGTTCGCGCGCACGGTCGAGGCCATTCGCCGGCCCGCCGGCGACGACGCCGGCCGAGCCCCCGCGTTTGCGTTCCGACCGCGCGAGGTGTACGGCTCGCCCGCGTTTCTGCGCGGCGTCGAGTTGCTCAAGCTCGGCCTCGGCATCGAGGCCAGCCTCGAGTTCGCCCGCGCCGGACTGGACGTCCCGGCCGGCCGCGAGCCCGTCACGGATCCCGACGCGATCGATCGCATCTGGGCCGTCGCGTGGCTGTACGACAAGGCGGGCCGGTACGACCTGTCGCATTGGCCCACCCGGTGGCACGTCCTCGACTACAAGCGCCACTGGCCGACCGGGCGGTGGCGGGCGCGCTGGCTCATTGCGTACCCCCTTGCGTGGAGCCACTTGATCGAACAGGCCGCGGCCGAGCACGGCTACCCGTGGGCGCTTCAGATGGCGATCATGCGCGAGGAGAGCGCGTTCGACCCGCTGCGCGAGTCGTGGGCCAATGCCATCGGGCTCACGCAGATGATCTTTCCGACCGCGCGGCGTTTCGCCAAGGGCACCGGCATCGCGGTGACGCGCGAAAATCTGCAGGATCCGGTCAAGAACGTCGCGATCGGCTCGCGGTTCCTCGCGTTTTTGTACCGTACGTTCGAGGGGCGGCCCGGCCTGGTCGTACCATCGTACAACGCCGGCGAGGGGGCGACGTGGCGGTGGATCTACCAGCGCCACTCGCCCGACTGGTCGCGCGACGAGTTCGAAGAGGAGATCCCGGGCGACCAGGCGCGCAACTACACCAAGCGCGTACTCGGTTCCTTCTTTGCGTACTCCTACCTGTACAAGGACGCCATCCCGGTCATGGACCAAGAGGTGCCGCTGCGCCTGGTGCCGCCGCACAAGCAGAAACAGTTCGCCCGGCGCGGCCTGTAAGCGCCGCCGCCGCGCGACCGACCGCCCGAGCGCGCGAGACGCGGCGGCCTGTAGGCGCCGCCGCCGACGCGCGACCGACCGCCCGAGCGTGAGAGACGCGGCGATGGTACGGTCGCGGCGTCTTCCGTGGCCATCTCCGTCGACTTCGATCGCCGTCGCGTGACCGCATCGGTCCGCGACCTCGTCGCGTTCGGGCGCGAATCGACGGGCGCCGGCGGGCTGTCGGCCCTGCGCGCGCAGCTCGGCAGCCGGCTGCACCGCGCCTACGCGGCCGAGCGCGCCGGTCCCGCGTACGAGGCGGAGGTGCCCGTGTCGATCGATCTCGACGTCGACGGCTTTCGCGCGACGGTACGCGGCCGCGTCGACGGCATCGACCGGTCCGGCACTGTCCCGTTCGTCGAGGAGGTCAAGACGGTCGCGTGGATGCGCGACGCGATGGATCGCGTGACCGCCTCGTCGGCGCCCGCGTTCGCGGCGCAGGCGCGCTGGTACGCGCTCGCGGTGGCGCGCGCTGCGGGCGGCGACGCCGGAGCGCGCCTCGTGCTGCTGTCGGTGGTCGACGGTGCGCGCCGCACGGTCGATGTCCCGTTTCGTCCGGAACGGGCGGAGGCGGAGTTGCTCGCCTGCCTCCGCGCCGCGATCGCCGCCGCGCGCGACGAGCGCGGCCGTTCCCGCCAGCGGGCACGTTGGGCCGGCCAGGTGCGGTTTCCCTACGGCGCGCCTCGCCGGCACCAGCGCGAACTGATGGATGCGTTCGCTGCCGCGCTCGCCGAGGGGCGTCCAGCCGTCGCCGCGGCGCCGACCGGCGTCGGCAAGACGGTTGCGGCACTGGTGCCCGCTCTGCGGTTCGCGCTCGACCGCGGTGCGGCCGTGTGGTTCACGACCGCCAAGACTACCCAGCAGGCGCTGGTCGAGCAGACCTTTGCCGACATCGCGGCCGCGTCGACCCTGCCGGGACTTCGCGCCGTGACGCTGCGCGCCAAAGATCGCATGTGCCCGCCCGGCCACCGCCTGTGCCATCCGGACGCATGCGCGCACCTGCGCGACTTCGATCAGCGCGCCGGCGATGCTGTCGACGCCATCGTCACGTCGGCGGCCCACGCCTCGCCCGACGCGATCTATGCGCGCGGCGATCGCGACACGCTGTGCCCGTTCGAACTGTCGCTGCGCGTTGCCAGTCGGGCCGATCTGATCGTTGCCGATTACAACTACGTTTTCGATCGACCGCCACCGGGTGACGGCGAACGACCGCGCGTCGTCGTCATCGACGAAGCGCACAACCTGTTCGACCGCGCGCGGCAGTACGCATCACCTGTCGTACGCGATGCCGCGTTGGCCGAGGCGATCGCCGCCGTGCGCGCCGTAGACGGCGGCGCGTGCAGCCCTACGCCTGCGTTGCGCGACGCCCAGGCGGTGCTCGCGGACGCGCGCACGGCGATCGCCGATGCGCTGCGCGTTGCGGAGTCCGACGAACTCGAGTTTTTCGACGGGCGCACGCCGATCGATCCCGATCGCGCGCGGTGGGATGCGCTCGGCGACCGCGCCGGTCGCGCGCTGCTTGCCTACGCGCTGTACGCCCGCGCCCGCGGTGGCATGCATGCCGGCGACCCGATCGCCGACGGCCTGCGCTCGCTCGTGCGACTGCGCGACGCCTGGTCGGAACCGGCCGCCGAGATCGTTCCGTACGCCGCCCGCTCGGACGCGGACGGCGGCATGGCGGTCGGCGCACTGTGCGTCAACCCGGCCGGTGCGCTGCGCCGCCACCACGAAGCCAGCGCGGGCACGGTCGCGATGAGCGCAACGCTGGCGCCGCTCGACTACTACGCCGACGTACTCGGCTTCGCACCTCTGAACCCGGCGCTGCACATCGCGCCGTCGCCGTTTCCCCGCGAACACCGCTTCGTCGCCATCGATGCGTCCGTGTCGACCGCGTACCGCGACCGCGCCGGCTCCTACCGTCGGGTGGCGCGCATCATCGACGACGTGTGCGCTGCGCGCGACGGCCACTACGCCGCGTTCTTTCCGAGCTTCGCGTACCTCGCGCGCGTACGGCCGCTACTGCGCACCCCAGCCGGTCGGATCCTCGTCCAGCTCCCCGGCATGGCCGCCGCCGCGCGCGCGCGGATCTTGGCCGCGCTGCGCGCCCGCACGGGGCCGAAGTTGGTGCTCGCCGTCATGGGCGGCGTGCTGTCCGAGGGCGTCGACCTGCCCGGCGACGACCTCATCGGCGCCGTCGTCGTGAGCCCCGGGCTGCCGGCCGTCGGCTTCGAGCGCGCGGTGATGCAGGCGTACTTCGACGACCGCCGCGGCGCCGGCTTCGCTTACGCGATGCTGTATCCGGGGATGCAGCGGGTCGTGCAAGCCGCCGGCCGAGTCATCCGCTCCGAACGCGACCGCGGAGTGGTCGTGTTGGTCGGCCGCCGGTTTGCGCAAGCCGACTACGTGGCATGCATGCCGGCCGATTGGGAGCCGGTCGTGCTGTGTTCCGCGTGCGGCGCCGGCGGTGCGGCCGACGGCGAAACGAGGTGTGGCCCCGGCGGCGCCGATGGAGCGCCCGCGACCGGCGGGCACGGTGGCGCGGACGCCGGGGGCGAGGCGACGGCGGTGGTGTGCTCGCGCTGTAGCGCAGCGGTCGCGACGCCCGCCGGCGTCGATGTGCCGGTCGTGGCAGGCAGCCTCGCACACCACCTGCGCGCGTTTTGGCGCACCGCCGGCGACGACGCCACGTGACGGCGCCCTTTGCTTGTACAACCACTACCAGGCGGCGACGGCGATCAGTTGCGCTTGCGCCGGCCGAAGATGCCCCAGCCGTGATCCTCCTCGGCCGTAACGTCGTCGCCGAGTTCCACCGCGAGCTGCTCGAACAGTTCGCGCTGGCGCTTGGTGAGCTTCTTCGGGACGTCCACGAGGAAACGGACGATGTGATCGCCGCGGCCGCGGCCCTGCAAGCGCTTGATGCCCTGCCCGCGCCTGACGATGTGGTCGCCGGGCTGTGTACCCGGCTCGATCTCTACCTCCGCGGTACCCTGGCAGCCGTCGTCGAGCGTCGGCACCGTGACCGTGCCGCCGAGCGCCGCCTTCGCAACGCTGATATGGACGTCCGTGAGCACGTCGTCGCCGTCGCGCACGAACCGCTCGTCCGGTTCGACGTGCAGCACGACGTACAGATGCCCGGGCGGGCCGCCCTCGGGCGATGCCTCGCCCTTGCCCGCGAGCCGGAGAGTCTGGCCGTCGTCCACGCCGGCCGGAATGTTGACGACCAGTTTGGCCCGCTCGCGCTCGACCGCGCGGCCGCGGCAGGTCGGACACGGATCGGTAAGAAGGCTGCCCTGGCCGCGACACCGCGGGCACGTGGACTGAATGACGAAGAACCCCTGCGAGTGCAGCACCTGGCCCTTGCCGTCGCACGTGCCGCACCGCTGGGGCTCGGTCCCCGGCTTGGCACCGCTGCCGTGACACGTCGAGCACGGTACCGACCGCTCGACCTCGATCTCTTTGTCGGCGCCGTGGACCGCTTCGGCGAACGAGATCTGGACGTCTACCCGGAGGTCGGCGCCGCGCTGCGGCCCGCGCCGGCGGGCGCGGCGGCCCCCGAAGAAGTCGCCGAACAGGTCGCCGAACGCCGAGAAGATGTCCTCGACCCCGGCGAACCCATCGAACCCGCCCGATCCGCCGGTGAACGCATCCGGTCCGAAGCGGTCGTAACGAGCGCGCTGTTCCGGGTCGGACAGGACGCGATACGCGTTGGCCGCCTCCTTGAACTTCTCCTCCGCCTCGCGGTCGCCCGGGTTGCGGTCGGGGTGGTACTCCATAGCCAGCCGCCGGTACGCCTTTTTGATCTCCGCGGGGCTGGCGTCGCGGCTGACGCCCAAGACTTCGTAGTAATCGCGCATAGAACGAATCCCGGCGGCGGCCGGCGGACACGCCGGCCCTTACGTAAGGCGCGCAAGGCGGCGTGTCAAGAGCCGCGCCGCTCGGCGGCGTGTAGGTGGACGTCGGATGGTATCGTGGCCCCGTGACCTCGGTACGCGATGCGGTGGTGACCGCCGGCCCCGATCCCGACGCCGCCGCGGTGCGCTTCGATCGGCTCGTGGCCGCCGGCGCGGTGCCCGCATCGCCGTCGGACGCCGAGCGCGCCATCCTCGCCGTTGCGTGCCACCGCGCTCCCTACCTGTGCGCCCTTCTCGCACGCGACCCGACGCGGCTGGCGCGCGTCGCCGCCGACCCCTACCTCGCGCGCGAAAAGCCGCGCGACGCACTCGCCGGTCAGCTCGCGGCATGGCTCGCCGGCGGGCCGCCGCCGCCAGGGGTGCCGCCCGAGCCGGCTGTCGCCCCGGCGGCGATCGACGGCGCCGACCTGGCCGCACGCCTCCGCGGGCTGCGCGGCGACGAGATCGTCCGCCTCGGGGTGCGCGAATTCGCGGGCGGCCGCGGCGCCGAGATCGGCCGCGAACTATCCCGATTGGCAGAAGTGTGCTTCGACGCGGCCATTGCGCACGCGCGCGCCGCCCTGGTCGCGCGCCACGGCGAGCCGCGCTGGCGCGACGCCGACGGTGCGCGCCAGCCGCTGTCGCTGGCCGTCATCGGCATGGGCAAGCTCGGCGGCGAGGAACTCAACTTCTGCTCCGACGTCGACGTGCTGTACGTGTACGACTCGGACGACGGCGAAGCCGGAGACTTGTCCCTGCACGAGTTCGCCACCCGGTGGTGCCGGCGCGTGACGGCGGCGCTGTCGGACGTGACCGAAGACGACATCGTGTTTCGCGTCGACTTGCGTCTGCGCCCCGAAGGTTCGCGCGGTCCGATCGCCAACTCGCTGCTGTCCCTCGAGCGGTACTACGAAGCGTGGGGCCGCCCGTGGGAGCGCCAGGCGTGGCTCAAGGCGCGCGCGTGCGCCGGCAACCGCGCCCTCGGTGAGCGCGCGATCGCGATGCTCGAGCCGTTCGTCTATCCCCGCCACATTTCGCCGTCGATCCTCGACGAAGTCGCCGACCTGAATCGCCGCATCAAAGCCGAGATCGACTCCGGCGGGTTCGAGCGCGGCTTCGACGTAAAAAATGGCATCGGCGGCATCCGCGAGATCGAATTCTTCGCGCAGGCGCTCCAGCTGATCCACGCCGGCCGTCGGCCCGAGCTGCGCACGCGGTCGACCCTCGCGACCCTCGACCAGCTGCTGTTTGCCGGGCTCATCACCGATGCCGAACAGCGCGCGCTGGTCGACGCATACCGGCTGTTGCGTCACGTGGAACACGCACTCCAGCTCGACAGCGGGCGCCAGACGCAGCGCCTGCCGTCCGATCCGGACGAACTCGCTCGATTCGCTCGGCGCCTCGACTATCCGGATGCCGCCACGTTCGTCGCCGACCTCCGGCGCCACACCGCGGCGGTCGCGCGGCTGTTCGCGACGCTCGGAGACGACGAACCGCCGCCGCGCGAGATCGCCGTGTTGCTCGCGCCGGACGCGACGCCGGATGCAGTGCGCGACGCGCTCGCCCACCTCGGCTTCCGCGACCCGGAAGCCGCGGCGCATCAGCTCGACTACGCCAAGCGAAAGCCCGCGTCGCCGCTCGGACCGACCGCCCGCGGCGCCGCCGCGCGCATCGCGCCCGACCTGCTCGCCGAGATCAGCGCGTGCCCCGACCCGGATCAGGCGCTCACGTTCGTCGCGGACCTGATCGGCAAGCGCGGTGCCTGGTCCGCCCTGTGGCAGCTGTTTGCCGACAACCGATCGCTGATGCGGCTGGTCGTGTCGCTGTTCGGAACATCGGCCTACCTCGGCCGCCAGTTCGTGCGCCACCCCGAGCTGATCGATGCACTCGTCCAGACGGGCCGCGCGCGCTCGCGCCGCAGCGGCGACGAGCTGCGCGCGGAGGTGCACCGGCGTCTCGCGTCGCTGGCGCCGGACGACCGCGAAGCGCACTGGAGTGCGCTGGCGGAGTTCAAAAACGAGCAGGTGTTGCGGGTCGGGCTCGCCGACATCGCGGGCGACCTCGACCCGCTGGACGTGTGCGCCGAGCTGACCGCCATCGCCGATGTGTGCCTCGAGGCGGCGTGCCGCCTGGTCGACGAAGACATGCGGCGGGCGTACGGGGCGCCGCCCGGCCCGATCGCCGTCCTCGGCCTCGGCAAGCTCGGCGGACGGGAGCTGGGGTACGCGTCCGACCTCGACATCGTGTTCGTGTACGACGGCGGCGACGGTACGTGGCCCACGCGGTTCGCGCAGCGGCTGGTCGGCGCACTCCACGCCCTACATCCCGGCGGGCGCCTGTACGAAGCCGACACGCGCCTGCGCCCGGAGGGGCAAAAGGGCCTGCTCGTGTCGTCGCTCGACGGTTGGATGCGCTACCACCGAGACAGCGCGCAGCTATGGGAACGGCAGGCGCTCATCAAATTGCGCCCGGTGGCGGGCGACGCGGTGCTCGGTGCGCGCGTCCGCGACGCCGCTCACCGCGCCGTGTGGATCGACGCGCGCGACCGGCCCGCGGACATCGCCGCGGCAATTCGCGACATGCGGGGGCGCATCGAGCGCGAACTCGGCGGCGGTCCCGACGACATCGACATCAAAGCCGGTCGCGGCGGCCTCATCGATGTCGAGTTCGCGGCTCAGGCCGTCCAGCTCGCACACGGCGCCGCGCACCCGGCGCTGCGAGTGACCGGCACGGTGCCCGCCCTGCGCTCGGCGGCCGCCACTGGCGCACTGGCGCCCCCCCTCGCCGAGGAACTCATCGACGCCTACCGCTACCTGCGGGCGCTCGAGCACCGGCTGCGCATCGTCCACGATCGATCCGAACACCGCCTGCCGCGCGACGCGCGCGAGCGGGACGCGCTCGCCCGCCGCATGGGATTTGCCGACGGAAACGTGCTGATTTCGGACTATCGGCGGCGCGCGGAGGCCGTGCGGGCCGCGTTCGACGCGGTGCTGGCGGCGCTGTGACGCGGTGCGCCGCCGGGGGCCCGCGCCGTCGGGTTGCACGCCGCGGCGGGCCGCTGATAGGTTGCCGGCCATGGGCCTGCAGAAAGTCGAAAAAATCTGGGTCGACGGAAAACTCGTCAACTGGGACGACGCCACCGAGCACGTCCTGGCCCATACGCTGCACTACGGGCTCGGCGCGTTCGAGGGCATTCGCGCGTACCGCCGCGCCGACGGCCGCACCGCGGTGTTCCGGCTCGACGAGCACATCGACCGGCTGTTCGAGTCGTGCCACATCGCGACGATCGACGTGCCGTACACCCGTGACGACATCAAGCAGGCGTGCCTCGAGGTGCTGCGGGTCAACGGGCTGTCGTCGGCCTACCTGCGGCCGATCGTCTATCTGAGCTACGGCGCGCTCGGCCTCGGCTCGCTCGACGTACCGACGCGCACCGTCGTCGCGGCGTTCGAGTGGGGTGCCTACTTGGGCGAGGAGGGCCTCAAGCACGGCATCCGAGCGAAGGTATCGGGCTTCCGGCGGGCAACCGTCGACTCGTTCCTGGCCAAGGGCAAGCTGTGCGGGCAGTACGTCACCAATATCCTCGCCAAGCGCGACGCGCTCAAGAGCGGCTACGACGAAGCGATCATGCTCGGAGCCGACGGACTCGTCGCCGAGGCAACCGGCGAGAACGTGTTCATGGTCAAGCGCGGGGTCGTCCGCACGCCGCCGACGACGGCGTCGATCCTCGGCGGGATCACGCGCGACACGTGCATTCAACTGTTGCGGGAACTCGGCTACGAGCTGCGCGAGCAGTCGTTCACGCGCGACGAGCTGTGGACCGCCGACGAGGTGTTCATGTGCGGCACCGCCGCAGAGGTCACGCCGGTGCGCGAAATCGACGACCGCCGCATCGGCAACGGCGAGCCCGGCCCGGTGACCCGCCGCTTGCAGGATCGCTTCTTTGCGATCGTCAAAGGCGACGACAGCGACCACGACCGCTGGCTCACCTACGTATAGGCCTCCCGTCGCTGCCGAGACGTCCGCGCCGACACCGTAGAGGCTGTGCGGGAGAGCGGAGCGGTCCGCGGGCCGGAGCGCGGCCGTCCTCGCCAACCTGCTCGCGTCCCCCTCGATGGCGGTGCGCGTCGTCGCGTTCCTGTGCGACGTCGGCTTCCATCCGCATCGACGGATGCCAGCCGGAGCAGCTTACACGCGCGCGCGGCGCAGCCGCAGCGCGTTGCTAATCACCGACACCGAACTCAAGCTCATCGCGGCCGCGGCAATCACGGGCGACAGCAGCAGGCCGAACGCCGGATAGAGCACGCCCGCGGCGATGGGCACGCCGAGGCTGTTGTACGCGAACGCGAACACCAGGTTCTGGCGAATGTTGGCCATCGTGAGGCGCGACAGCCGGCGCGCGCGCACGATACCGCGCAGATCGCCCTTGACCAGCGTCACCGCCGCGCTCTCCATCGCGACGTCGGTGCCGGTGCCCATGGCAATACCGACGTCGGCGCGCGCGAGTGCCGGGGCGTCGTTGACGCCGTCGCCGGCCATGGCGACGACGTGCCCCTCCGCCTGCAGCCGCGCGACGACATCGGCCTTTTGATCCGGCAACACCTCGGCGACGACCTCGTCGATCCCGAGTTCGGCGGCGACGGCGCGCGCGGTGGTCGCGCTGTCGCCGGTGAGCATCACGATCCGGACGCCCTCGGCGTGCAGCGCGGCGATCGCCTCGCGCGTCGTCGGTTTGATCGGATCGGCGACGGCGACGGCGCCTGCCGCGCGCCCGTCGACCGCGGCGAACAACACCGTCTCGCCGCGCGCGCGCCGCGCCTCCGCCTGGCTGTCGAGCGGGCCGAGGTCCACTCCGAGGTCGTGCATGAGCGCGCGATTGCCGAGCGCCACTTCCCGGCCGTCGACGCGCCCGCGCACGCCCTTGCCCGTGATCGACTCGAACGAGTCGGCCGGCGCCGGCTCGAGGCCTCGGTCGCGCGCGCCGGCGACGATCGCCGCAGCCAACGGATGCTCGCTGGCGCGCTCGAGCCCGGCGGCCCACCGCAGCAGGTCGTCGGCCGACACGCCGCCCGACGTGTCGACGCCGGCCAGCGCCGGCCGCCCCTCGGTCAGGGTGCCGGTCTTGTCCACCACGAGCGTATCGACGTCGCGCAACCGCTCAATCGCCTCGGCGTCGCGAAACAGCACGCCCATGGTGGCGCCCTTGCCGGTCGCGACCATGATCGACATCGGCGTCGCGAGCCCGAGCGCGCACGGACACGCGATGATGAGCACCGCGACCGCGTTGACCAGGGCGTGCGCCATGCGCGGCTCCGGGCCGAACGCAGCCCACGCGACAAACGTTGCAACGGCAACCGCAACCACCGCGGGCACGAAGTACCCGGCGACGACGTCGGCAAGCCGCTGGATCGGCGCGCGGCTGCGCTGGGCCTGCGCGACCATGTCGACGATGCGCGCCAGCAGCGTGTCCGCCCCGACCTTGTCCGCCCGAATCACGAGCGTTCCCGTGCCGTTGACGGTTCCGCCGACGACCGGATCGCCCGGCCCCTTGTCGACCGGGATCGGCTCGCCGGTCACCATCGACTCATCGACCGCGCTACCGCCCTCGAGCACGACGCCGTCGACCGGGATCTTCTCGCCGGGACGTACGCGCAGGCGATCGCCGACGCGGACGTCGTCGAGCGGGACGTCGTGCTCGCTGCCGTCGTCGGCGATGCGGCGCGCGGTCGCCGGCTGCAGTCCGAGCAGCCGCTCGATCGCCTCGCCGGTGCGCGCGCGTGCGCGCAGCTCCAGTACCTGACCGACGAGAATCAGCGTGACGATCACTGCCGACGCTTCGAAGTACACCGCCACCTGACCGCCGTGGCGGAACGACGCGGGAAACAGGTCCGGCGCCAGCGTGGCGACCACGCTGTAGACGAACGCCACGCTCACGCCCAGTCCGATGAGCGTGAACATGTTCGGGCTGCGGTTTCGCACCGACGCCACCGCGCGCTGGTAAAACGGCCAGGCGATCCACGTGCACACCGGTGTGGCGAGGACGAGCTCGAGCCAAACCCGCCACCGCGGCGACAGCAGGCGAGAGATCGGCGCGCCGGGCAGCATGTCGCCCATCGACACGATCAACAGCGGCACCGCGAGCGCGGCGGCCACCCACAGCCGCCGCGTCATGTCGCGCAACTCGGGGTTGTCCGCCGGGGCGGTGACCGTGCGCGGTTCGAGCGCCATGCCGCACGTCGGGCACGCGCCCGGCCGGTCGCTCACCACCTCCGGGTGCATCGGGCAGATCCATTCGGTGCGCGCGCGGCGCGCGGGCGCGGCCGGTTCGAGCGCCATGCCGCAGCTCGGACACGCCGCGGGTCCGTCGCTGCGCACCTCCGGACACATCGGGCAGACGTACTCGACGCCGGGCGCCGCCGCCTCCGGCGCGCGCTCCGCTCGCTCCGCGCGCGGCGCCGCGTACCGCGACGGGTCCGCCGCGAACTTGTCCCGGCACCCCGCGCAGCAAAACCGCACCGTCTGCCCCTCGTGCTCCACCGACGGCGCGTCCGCACGCGTCACCTTCATCCCGCACACCGGGTCCGTCCACTCCGCTTCCGGCGCGGACGGCGCACCGCCATGTCGTGAGCATTCGCCGGACATGGCCGATGCATACCGCGTTTTCGCGCGCGCGGCCTCCGGTGCTCGCCGCGCGGCCTACGATCCCGGGTGTCGGAGCACGAACGCCGCGGCCTACGATCCCTGGTCCGGGGGCACGAACGCCGGGATCTCGACCTCGATGTCGAGCGATTGCTGCTTGGGCTCCGGCGTCACGGTCACCGGCGCACAGTAGATCGCCAGATTATCTCCCTCGCGCTCCATGTAGTCGATCGTCGGCTGCATCCCCTGCACCTCCGCCGGGTAGGGCGCCGCGCACACGGTGTACTCGCCGGGCGACAGGTCGCGAATCGTGGTCGGCCGGCCACCGATCGACATCCCGAACGACGAGAACCCACCGGCTCGGTTTGCGATCTCGATCGACAACTCGCGCGCGGTCGTCGCGCGCACCTCCCCCTGCACCGCGAACACCTGCGCGAACCGAAGCTCGCCGTTTTTCGCGCGCAGGTTGACGACCAGTTCGACGTCGCCCTGACCGATCTCGAGCGCTACGGTGGTGGTCTGGTTGGACGCGATCGTGACCGACTTGCCGTCGTGGAAGCCCATGCCGCGCATCGGGTTGCCGCCGGTCATCGCCGACACCATATACGACCCGGGCGCGAGCCGGTCGAAGCGGAAGCGGCCGTCGGCGCCGGTCGCCACGCCGAAGATCGCGCCCGGCACGGTCTGCGATTGACAGCTCACCCGGATGCCGTCGGCCGGCTTGCCGCCGATCGTCACGATCCCCTCGAGCGCGCCCGTGGGTTGCATGACCAGCTCGAGCCCGTGCACCGACTCGCGCGAACCGGGGATCGTCACTGGCGCGGTACGGCCCGCTTCGTCGTGCTCGGCGACGATGTTCAGGGTGTAAGAAGGCACGCCGTGGATCGCGAATTCACCGCGGTCGTCGGTCGTCGTCGTCTTGTTGCGCTGCGCACCCGGCGGGCCGAACCGACCGCCAATCGACGTCGACGACCCGCTGCCGAACAGGGTCTTGCCCAGCACGACGGTCGCTCCCGCGACGGGCGCCCCTTGCGCGGTGACGACCCGGCCAGTAATCGACCGCCCCTTGCGCACGGTGATCGTGCCGAGATCGACCGTCTGCCCCGGCGCGACGTCCACGTCCGCAACCGTGGTCTGTTCGAAATCCGGGCCGCGAATCGACACCTGGTACGTCCTCGGCGGCACGTCCGTGAGTTCGAACGCGCCGTCCTTGGCCGTCACCGGCGTGCCGCCCCGGAACCCGCCGAGGCTCACGACGAACACCTGCGCCGGCGTGCCGTCGTCGAACGCGACCCTTCCTTTGATCGCGCCGTCTCGCTCGAGCGTGATGACGATCGAGTCGTCGCCGACCTTCGCCGGCACGCCCTCGCGCAAGAACGCGCGGCCGCGCCCGGTCACGCCGGGCGGGTTCGCGCGCACCTGGTAGGGCATGTCCACCAGGCCGCGGAATTCGAACGCGCCGCCCGCGTCGGTGAGCGCCACCGCCTGGCCGCGCATGCGGAAGTCGCGCATCGCCGGACCCGCGCCGCGCCGGAAGTCGGGCCACAGCATCACCTGCGCCCCTTCGACCGGCTCGCCGTCCGCGTCGACCACGTGCCCCGCGATCCTCCCGGTCACATCGAGCGACAGGGTCACGTCGGTGCGCTCCGGCCGCTCGGACAGATCGACGGCCACCGTCTCACTCGACGCGGTTTCGTGCACGGCGATCACCCGCACCTCGCGGCGCGGCAGCCCGCGCATCTCGAACCGACCGTCGTCGCCCGAGTACGTCTGGCGCGGCGGACCGAACCGCATGCCGCGACCGCCGAGTGCGACGCGCACCGCAGCCGCCTCGACCGGCTTGCCGCCGGCGTCCACGACCGTCCCGGCGAGCACCGCGCCCGGCTCGAGTTGGACGACGACGCCGGTGCGCTCGCTGCGACCGTCGAGCGTGATCGGCTCGGACGCGCCGGGGCCGAAGTCGGGATGGCGCGCGGTGAACCGGAACGTCCCCGCGGGCAGCGCGGCAAACCGGAACGCGCCGTCTTCGCCGGTGACGACGCCGTCGAACTGCGGGTGCGCCTGCTGCGCCCAGTCCGACACGCCGCTGTAGAGCACGACCGCCCCCTGCACCGGCCGGCCCGACTCGTCCACCACGCGGCCGGCGACCGCCGCGCCCGGCTTGAGCGCCAGCTCGACCGGCTCGACCCCCGCCGCGCCGCCGACGCGCAGCCATGTCGTCGCCTGCGCGTAGCCCGGTGCCCGCGCGGCGATCTGGTATCCGCCGGCCGGCACGCGATCGAGCCGCGCCACCCCGCCGGCGCCGGTGACCGCCGTGTCCGCGACCAGCCCGCGCAGCTGGACCGTCGCGCCGTCGATCGGCCGGCGCGTGTCCGCGGCCACGACTCGCACCTCCACCGACGCCGCCGGCCGCACGATCAGGATGACCGGCTCGGTCGTGGCGGTGAGGCGCGTCGTCACCGGGCCGGCGACGCCCTCATCGGACCGCGCGACGATCTCGTACGTCCGGCCGACGAGCCGGTCGAACGCGAACGAGCCGTCCTCTTCCGTGGTCGTCTCGCGCGGCGGGTTGCTGTCGATGCGCACAGTCGCGCCGCCGATCGGCCGCTGGTCCGGGTCGATGACCTGCCCCTCGAGCCGCAGCGTGCCCTCCCGGTCGTCGTCGACCGCAAAGCGGATCTCCGGCGGCGCTGCCGGCTGAGCGGGGCGAGCGCGCGCCGGCGCAGCCGCGGGAGTGGGCGCCGTCTCCCGCAGCGCGTCCCTCGCGGAGTCGTCCCCCCCGCGCACAAACCACAGCACCGCGGCAATCGCCGCAATGGCACCGGCAACGACAACAATTCGCTTCATGGTTCGCTCCTACGCTACCCGTAGCGCACTCTACCGGATCCGCACGCGAGCGGACCCGACAGCGCCTGACAAGTTAACCGGCGGCGCCGCCGTCCGCTGCTGCCGTCGCGCCGCCCTCCACGACGCCGGCGGCGTCGGACCTGCTTATGCGGGAGCTTCCTTGCTCCCGCGACCCATCTCGCGGGTTCCGCGACGTGCATCGCAATCCGATAGAGCGGACCGACGCGGTGTCACCTGCCGACCCTCGGGCAGTGTGCCGGCCGCGGCTCAGTCCGCCAGGAACGCCCGGTACGCGCGGTACGCCTCGTACAAATCCGCCTTGCTGATCAGCTCGAACGCGGCGTGCATCGACAAGAGCGGGATCGACACGTCGAGGCCGCTCATGCCGTGGCGGGTGAAGTACGGCAGCACGGTGCCGCCGCCGGACTTGCCGACCTTCGTCCACATGGCCGGCTGATGCGCGATCCCGGCGCGCTCGAACAGGTCGCGGACGTAGGCCATGGTCTCGGCGTGGATCGCCGACTGGTCCCAGATGACGCCGCTGCCGATGAACGCGTTGTTGCGCGGATCGTAGAGCTCCGGGTACTGGGGGTGGATCGCCCCGGACACGTCGGCGCTGAACACGAACGACGCGGCGAGCGCGCGGTCGACGGCGATCGCCGTCGCGGGCGCGCCGGTCGCGGCCAGCAGTTCGGCGACGACGCGGCGGATGAAGTTGGATCGCGCTCCGGTGTCGCCGGTCGAGCCGATCTCCTCGCGGTCGACCAGCAGGACGACCGCCGTGTGGTCCGGAGCGCGTACGTCGAGGATCGCCCGCAGCGCCGCGTAGGCACACGCGCGATCGTCGTGGCCGTACGCACCGACGAGCGCGCGGTCGAGCCCGACGTCCCGCGCCACGCCGGCCGGCACGAGTTCCAGTTCGGCCGACACCAGGTCGGCGACGTCGATGCCGTAGCCGTCGCGCAACGCGCGCTCCGCCGCCGCCGCAAACGGATCGGCGCCGGCGGGGGCCTTCGGGTCCGGCGTCGACGCGGCGATCGGATCGAGCGCCTCGCCGGGGACGGCCTCCCCCTCCTTGCGGTCGACCGACCAGGACACGTGCGCCGCCAGGTCGGGGATGACCAGCACCGGCTCGTCCGGGTCGTCGCCGATCGCGACTTTCACGAGTTTGCCTCCGCGCGTCGCGACCACGCCGCGCAGTTCGAGCGGCCGGCTGAGCCACTGGTACGACTTGATGCCGCCGTAGTAGTGGGTTTCCAACAACGCGAGGTTGGCGTCGGCGTATACCGGCGCCTGCTTGAGATCGATGCGAACCGCGTCGATGTGGGCGGCGACCACGTGAACGCCGTCGGCCGGCGGCCTGTGGCCGACCACGACCAACGCCGCCATCTTGCCGCGCACCTGGGCGAACGCGCGGTCGCCCGGCGCCAGCCGCCCACCCGATTGGAACAGATCGCGCCGAAATCCGCGCTTGCGCGCGAGCGCCAGCGCGGCGCCGACGACCTCGCGCTCGGTCTTGTTGTGCGTAACGAACGTCTTGTAGCCCTCGGCAAATCGAAACACGGCGCGCCGCGCGCCAGCCGACGCATCGCGCTCCCACACCGTCTTGCGGTGGCCGACCGGACGCGCGCCCTCGTCGGCGCGCGCAGCGGGGGCCGCCCAACCAATCGCGACGAGGACGACGAACGCGCGAACCATGGCGCGTGCGTACCGCCGATCCGCGGTAGAGTCCAGCCGTGAAACTCGCCACCGCGCTGCGGGCGGCGGCCTGGGTCGGCGTCGCGGTCGTCGGCTGGTCGCTCAACATCCGCTGGGGCGCCGACCTCCGGCTCGGCAACGGACCGCCGGTCACCTTCCACAAACACGTGGTCGGCGCGTTGCTGCTCGCCTTCGTCGCCGCCGTGGCGATGTCGGCCTCGCACCGGCTCGCGGTGCGGACCGCCGCCGCCGCGGCCGCCGCCGGCGTGGTCGCGATCGCCGCGGCCGTGCGGATGCGCGCGCCCGACAGCGTCGTGTCGGGCCCCGGCTGGGCTTGGCTCGCGGCGGGCGCGGCGCTCGTCGCCGTCGCGGCGGTCGCCGGTCTGTTCGCGCGTCCGCCCGCCTCCGCCCGCCGCCGCGCACGGCGCTGATCGCCGCGCGCAGGTCGCGCCGCGCGTCAGAAGAAGTCCGGCACGAACACCAGCACGAGCCCGGTCACCGCGACGAGCACCGCCAGCGGCGCGAGCACCGCGTACGCCACATCGGCCGGGCGGCGACGGTGGTACACGGCCCACATCGCATACGCCGCGCCGGCCCCCCCGGCCGCGAACAGCAGCGCGCCGATCACACGCACGCCGCGACTGTACCACGCCGCCGCCGGTGCGCTCGGCGCGGCGCGTTCGCCACCGCGCGGCCGCCGCCGCCGAACGACCTTGATCCCGGTGATCGGGACGGCCTACACTGCGGGCCGAACCGACCGGGAAAGGATTTGCCCATGAGACTAGCCAAGTATGTACCTCACGTTCTTTTGACCGCCGTCCTGTGCGTGCCGGCGCTCGGCTGCGGCAGCAGCAGCGGCGACGACGACGACGACTCCACCAACTCGATGTGCTACGAGGATCCGGCCAGCTGCGTCGATCCGACCGGCACCGATCACAAGTACGTCGCCGACTCCATCACGATGCCGGCCAACACCAACCAGGCGCAGCAGCTCGGAATGGACCTCGACGGCGATCCGCAAGGCCGCCCCGACAACGCGCTCGGCCAGATCTTGTCGACGCTGTCGCAACAGGGGGACGTCGGTCTGCAGGACTCCATCGACGAGAACATTGCGACCGGCGACCTGATCTTGCTGTTCAACCTCAAGGCGACGGCGCTGACCACCGCGTCGGACGCCGGCGGTTGGATCTACCTGGGCGCCAACCCGCAGCCGACGCCCTGCACCGACCCGATGAACCTGGCCACCTGTGGCAAGCACCTCGACGGCAACGGGATGTTCGACGTCGCCGCCGACTCGCCGCGCAACGCCGTCCTGCACGGCAACATCGTCGCCGGCAAGTTCACCGGCGGCCCCGGCCGCGTCACCCTCGAGCTGAGCCTGGGCGACGGCGACCCGGTCGTGCTCAACCTGATCGGTGCGCGGATCGAGGTCAACGCGTCCGACACGGCCCTCACCAGCGGCAAGCTGGCCGGCGCCGTCACGCAGGAGGAGTTGGACAACAACGTGTTGCCCGCGATCGTCGACGTGATGGCCACGTCGATCGCGGAAGACTGCGCCGGAGGCACGCCGCCGGACTGCTGTATGCCGGACAGCACGGGCGAGACGCTCGTCGATCTGTTCGACGACTGCTCCGACGGCAGCACGACCTGCGACTGTCAGGTATCGCTCGACGAGCTCAAGAACAACGACCTGATCAGCTCGTTGCTGTCGCCCGACGTCGACCTGCTGGACGCCAGCGGCAAGTTCAACCCGCGCGACGACGGAGTCAAGGACTCGCTGTCGCTCGGCGTCGGCTTCACGGCGGTGGGAGCGAGCTTCGACATCCCGTAGCGGGCGATCCGGATCGCTCCCGATCGATCCGGCCGTCAATGGACGACGGAGCGGCGGCGCCGGGCGGAGGCTCGGCGCCGCCGCCGTTTTCGGCTCCCGCGAGGCCGGCGCGGCGATGCATCGCGCGCCCACACGCCGAGGTCGCGGTAGACTGCGCGCCATGCGCTACGCAGTGATCCTCGCCGGCGGCGGTGGCACGCGCCTGTGGCCGGCGAGCCGGGCCGCGCGACCGAAGCACCTGTTGCCCCTGGGGCCCGACGGCGCGTCTCTGCTGGCGGCGACGGCGCGCCGCGTCGCGCCGTGGCGCACGCTGGTCGTCACTGCCGCCTCGCAGGTCGACGCCGTGCGCGCCGAACTCGTCGGCGTGCGCAGCGACGACATCCTGGTGGAGCCGGTCGGTCGCAACACCGCCGCGGCGCTCGGCCTGGCCGCGCGCGCGCTCGTCGCGCGCGATCCGGACGCCGTGCTCGCCGCGGTCCCCGCCGACCATCACGTCGCCGACGAATCGGCGTTTCGCGCCGCCATCGACACCGCGATGACCGCGGCGGAGACGGACGACGTGATCGCCACGATCGGAATCGCGCCGCGCACTCCGCACACCGGCTTCGGCTACCTCGAAGTGGGAGCCGACCGCGGCGACGGCACCCGCGAGGTGATTCGTTTCGTGGAGAAACCGGACGCCGACACGGCGCGCCGCTACGTCGCGTCGGGCCGCTATTTGTGGAACAGCGGCATGTTCGTGCTGCGCGCGGCGCGACTGTGTGACGAGCTGCGCCGCCACATGCCGCAGACCTGGGCCGCGCTCGAAGCTGGCACCGACGAGGCCTACGCCGCCGCCCCGTCGATCTCGATCGACTACGGCGTGATGGAGCGAACGGACCGCGTCGTCACCGTCCCGGCCGACTTCGGCTGGCACGATGTCGGCGCGTGGAGCGCGCTTTCCGAGGTCGCGCCGGCCGACGACCGCGGCAACGCCGCCATCGGCAACCTCGTCGCGATCGACGCGGCCGACAACGCCGTCTACACCGACGACGGCATCGTCGTGCTCGTCGGCGTCGAGGGCCTGTGCGTCGTCCGCGCGGGCGACGCGGTGCTCGTCGTGCCAAGCGACCGCGCGCAGGACGTCCGCGCCGTGGTCGATCGGTTGCGCGCCAGCGGCCGGACCGACTACCTATGACTGAAGTGAACCCCGACATCTTTCGTGCCTACGACATCCGCGGGGACGCCGACCGCGACCTGGCCGACGACGTGTGCCGCGCGATCGGCCGCGCCTTCGGGACCGTCGCGCGGCGCGCAGGTGCCACGTCGATCGCGCTCGGGCGAGACGCGCGACTGTCGTCGCCGCGCATCCATGCGGCGGCCCGTGACGGACTGGTGTCCACGGGCATCGAGGTGGTCGACGTCGGCGTGCAACCGACGCCCGTGCTGTACTTTGCGCCGCACCACTTCCGTCTCGGCGGCCACATGATGATCACCGGCAGCCACAATCCGCCTGGCGACAACGGCTTCAAGTTGGCGTTGGCGTCCGGACCGCTGTACGGCGACGGCCTCGCCGCGCTGCGCGCGCAGATCGCAGCGGGCGACTTCGACACGGGCCGGGGGCGCGCGGTCGACCGCGACGCCCTCGCCCCGTACATCGACGCATGCGCGCGGTCGTTGCGGCTCGGCCCGCGCCGGTTCGGCGTCGTGGTCGACGCCGGCAACGGCGCGGGTGGCCCGGCCGCCCTACGCCTGTACCGAGCGCTCGGGTTCGACCCCGAGCCGCTATACTGCGAGCCTGACGGGCACTTTCCGCATCACCATCCAGACCCGACGGTGCCGGACAACTTGCGCGATTTGTGCGCGCGCGTCGCAGCCACCGGTGCCGAGGTCGGCATCGCGCTCGACGGCGACGCCGACCGGGTGGGCGTCGTCGACGGAACCGGACGAATTCTGTGGGGAGATCAACTCATGATCTTGTTCGCGCGCGCCATCTTGCGCGAGCGACCGGGCGCGACCTTCATCGCGGAGGTCAAGTGCTCGCAGGCGCTGTTCGACGAAATCGAGGCCGCGGGCGGCCGCGCGATCATGTGGAAGGTGGGCCACTCGTTCATCAAGGCGAAGATGAACGAGGTCAGCGCGGCGCTCGCCGGTGAGATGAGCGGCCACATGTTCTTCGCCGACCGCTACTTCGGCTACGACGACGGGATCTACGCCGGCGCGCGTCTGCTCGAGCTGCTGTCGCACTCCGACGTACCGCTCTCCGAACTCGCCGCCGCGCTGCCGGCCGCGGTCAACACCCCGGAGCTGCGCATCGACTGCCCGGACGGGGACAAGTTCGCGGTCGTCTCTCGCGCTGCCACGATCCTCGCCGGCCACCCGCAGGTGCGCCGCATCGTCGACGTCGACGGCGCGCGCGCGGTGTTCGACGGGGGCTGGGGGCTGATCCGCGCGTCGAACACCGGGCCGGTCCTCGTCCTGCGGTGCGAAGCGGTCGACGCCGAACGGCTGGCCGAGATCCGCGCCATCGTCGAGGACGCCGTCCGTGCTGCGCGGGAGCAGGTGTGATGGGCGGCGCACACCGACTGCCGGTCGCGGTCGGCGTCGACCTCGGCGGCACCCATCTGCGAGCCGCCGTCGTGCAGGGCGACCGCATCCGACTGCGCCACCGCGAACCGGTCGGAAACGACCGCGACCCGCGGTCGATCGCGGCGCGCATCGCTGCGTTCGTCTCCCGCCATGCGCCGCCCGGCGCGCCGGTCGGCGTCGGCGTGGCCGCGATGCTGCGCGGGTTCGACGGATTCGTCGCGCACTCGCCGCACCTCGGCTGGCGCGACGAGCCGTTCGGAGCGGCGCTGCGGCGCCAGTTGCCAGGTCGGCCGATCGGCGTCTACAACGACGTCAACGCCGTCACCTTCGGCGAGTACGCGGCGGGCGCGGGCCGCGGATCGCGCGACGTGGTCGCCGTGTTCGTCGGCACCGGCGTCGGCGGCGGCGCGGTGCTGTCGGGCCGCCTGCTCACCGGGTTCAGCAACACGTGCGCCGAACTCGGCCATCTCAAGGTCGTCCTGACCGACGATGCCCGGCTGTGCAACTGCGGCCTGCGCGGCTGCGTCGAGGCGTACTGCGGCGGCAGTTACCTGCTGGCACGGTTTCGCGAAGAACTCGCCGCCGGCGCCCGGTCCGCCGCGGTGGACCTCGCCGGAGGCGATCCCGAAGCCGTGACGGCAGCCCACGTCGACGCCGCGGCGCGCGCCGGCGACCCGTGGGCCGCGGGCCTGTGGCGCGAGATCGCGCCACTTTTGGGCGTCGCGATCGCCAACACGTGCACCGCGTTCAACCCGGAGGTGGTCGTGCTCGGCGGCGGCGTGATCGACCGCGCGCCGACGCTCACGCAGTGGGCGATCGATGCCTGCATGCGGTGGGTCAACCCGCCGGCGCGCGTCGGCCTGCGCATCGAGCGCGCCGCCCTGGGCGACGACGCCGGCGTCATCGGGTCCGCCCGGCTGGCGGCCGAGGGCGTCCACTGCGCCGCGGCGTGAGGTCACCCGTCGACGCGCAGGTCCCGCGCGAGCCGCTGCACCTCGGCGCGCGTCAGGCCGGTCGTCGCCGTCAGCCGTAGTTCCGGACGGCGGCCGCTGCCGAGTTCGGACACCGACAAACGCAAGATGCCATCGACGTTGATCGTGAAATCGACGGCGACGAGCACCTCGCCGGCGGGCGCGCGCGTCAGGCCGGTGCACAGGTAGCGGCTCAGATGACGGTTGTCCTCGACGTTGCGCGACTCGCCCTCGTACACGTCGATGACGATCTCGTCCTGGTCGTCGCGCGTCGTCGCGATGATCTTGTGCTCGCGCGTCGGAATCGTCGCATTGCGCGGGATCACCACCTGATAGCGACCCCCGGCGTCGATGCCGAGCGCCCGCGACGTCACGTCCAGCAGCACCACGTCCTCGATACGGCCGTCCAGGATCGCCAGCTGGGTCGCCGCGCCGATCGACACGATCTCGTCCGGGTTGACCACCTTGAGCGGCTGGCGGCCGAAGATCGCCGCCAGCCGCGCCTGCACGGCCGGCATTCGCGTCATGCCGCCGACCAGGATCACCGCATCGATGTCGGCCGGCGTCAGCCCACAGCGCGCGATGCACTCCCGGCACGGCGGCTCGAGGCGGCGCAGGATCGGCTCCGTCCACCGTTCGAGTTCGTCGCGCGTCACGGTCCGCTGGACGTGAACGGGTTTGCCTCCGGCGTCGACGCCGAGGTGGCGCAGGTCGATGCGCGCCTCGCGCGCCGCGCTCAGTTCGTGCTTGACCGCCTCGGCCGCCTCGCGCAACCGCTGCAGCGCCTGCGGTTCGGCGGCCACGTCGAGGCCGCGTTCGCGCGCCACATCGTGCGCGAGGTTTTCGACGATCGCGCGATCGAAGTCCTCGCCGCCCAAGAACGCATCCCCGTGGGTCGAGATCACCTCGAACACGCCGTCCTCGACGTTGACGATCGATACGTCGAACGTCCCGCCGCCGAGGTCGCACACGGCGAAGCGCCGGTTCGCCCCGCGGTGCGCGCCGTAGCCGAGCGCTGCCGCCGTCGGTTCGTTGACCAGCCGGCGAACGCGCAAGCCGGCGATGGCCGCGGCGTCCAGCGTCGCGCGGCGCTGCTGGTTGTCGAAGTACGCCGGCACGGTGATGATCGCCTCGTCGACGGCGTCCCCGAAGTGTGCCTCGGCCACGGCCCGCAGCTCGGCGAGCACGTACGCCGAGATCATCTCCGGCGCGAGCAGCCGCCCGCCGACGAGAATGTGAGCATCTCCGTTGGGCGCGGGCGCGACCCGGTACGGCAACGTGCGCGCGAGCGCCTGCACGTCCGGATCGTCGTAGCGTTTGCCGATGAGCCGCTTGGCGGCGTAGACGACGGCCCGCGGGTGAGTCACCGCGAGCCGCCTGGCCGGCGCGCCGACGACGACGTCGCCGGACTCGCCGTCGAACGCGACGCACGACGGCGTCGTGGAATCTCCCAGCCGATTGCGGAGGATGAGCGGCTTGCCGCGCTCGTCGATCGTCGCGACGACCGAGTTGGTCGTGCCCAGATCGATCCCGATGGTGCGCTTCGCGGTCATCGCCGCCACCTCCCGAACAGCCCCTTGCTCCGCTTGGACGCTCGGCGGGTAGACAGCGCCTCCCGCGCCTCGGGACAACCGGGGTCGTGGCGCAGCGCCGTCTCGAATTGCGTGGTCGCCTCCACCGGCTTGCCCTGCTCGGCCAGCTCGTGGCCGCACGCCACATGGTAGAGGGCTCGCAGCGCGCGATTGCGCGGGTCGATGCGCAGCGCTTCCGCCAGCCGCTCGACGGCGGCGGCGTAGTCGTCGGCGTCGAGCGCAGCGCGCGCCTCCTGCTCGAGCGCGAGCACCGCATCGGTCACCGTGGAGACCGGTGCGACGACCGCGGCGGCCCGCGCGCTCGCGTCGTCGATGTCGCCGAACAGGGCGTCGGCGGTCAGCGGCACCGACGGGATGGGCTCGGTCGGCCCGTGGTCCGCCGCCGGCTCCGGGTCGCCCGTGCCAAACAGGACGACCGGCACGCTGTCGGCTCGAACCGCCCGAGCGGGCGGCGCGGGCGGCGCGGGCGGCGCGGGCGCCGCGGGCGCCGCGGGCGGCGCGGGCGGCGCGGGCGC
>RFGE01000240.1 GCA_003696105.1 Deltaproteobacteria bacterium
ATCTCGGTCGCGTACGCGACGACCTGGTTCGTGAACGCGGTGGACTCGAGACAGAACGGGCGCTGGGCAAAGCGGCGGGTGACCAGGCAGGTCGAGCCCCCCACGAGAACTCATGGTTCCCGTGGAGGCTCCACCGCGGCTGGTCCCCGCACGCCGAAAACTTGCCCGCGCGGGCAGGTGCCGCGACCATGGCGGGCGTCGCCGGGCGAGAGGAGCGCGGCGCGGACCGCCCTCCCGGCGCGCTCCTCGACCCGGTTTTTTCGCGCTCGCGGCCGCGCCGGACCCCGGCGGGTCATGCCGGCAGGACGCACACGCGCCCGCTGGTGACGACGGCGCCGCCGGCGGCGCGCTGTTCGATCGCCATCCAACCCGCGGCGAGCGCCCACGCGGCCAGATCCTCGGCGGCCCCCCGAGCGACGACCACAATCCGCCCCTCGTCGCGGACGGCTGCCGCCCATTCGCCGGCGCACGCACGCCAGTCGCCGGTCCCCGCCGCGGCGACCAGCGCGGCCGCGCGGCCCGGCGCGACCGGCAGCGCGCCGGCGCGCGCGCGCACCGCCGGCGCGCCGCACCGCTGCAGCCGGCGCGATCGCGCCTCGGCGACCGCGACGACCGGCAGGCCGGCGCGCGCCAGCGCCCGCGCGAGGCGCGGCGCACCGACGACGACCACCGGGCCGCCGGATCCCGCCAGCGCCTCGGCCACCGCGGCGGCCGCTCGGTTGACGAACCACACGGCCGACGCGTTACCAGGTTTGCCCGCGCCGGTAAAGCGGGACGACCGGACGCGCGGTCGTCGGCCGCGACGACGGAGAGCGCGCGACGGGAGGCTCGGGGACGATCGGCCGCGCGCGGTGGGCGGGGCCCGCTCCCTCGGGCCGCCGGACCCCCGCGCGCCGGCTATCCTGTCGGCGTGACGTCTGGCGCCACGATCCCGCACGTCGTCTCGCTCGGCAGCGGCGTCGACGACGCGGCCGTCGTCGGCGGCAAGGCGGCGGGGCTGGAACGCCTGCTGCGTGCCGGCCTGCCGGTGCCGCCCGGCGTCGTGCTGACCGCCGCGGCGTACCGCGCGCGCACCGTCCCGCGCGTCGACCTGCGCGGGCGGCTCGCGGTGCGGTCGTCGGCGACGGTCGAGGACGGCCCGCGCGGGGCGGCGGCGGGGCTGTTCGACAGCGTGCTCGACGTCGCGCCGGAGGACTTGGAAGGCGCGGTGCGCCGCGTGTGGGCGTCGGCCGATTCGCCCGCCGTCGCCGCGTACCTCGAGGCGCGCGGGCTGCCGCCGTCGGACCTCGCGGTGGCAGTGGTCGTCCAACCCTATCTGCACGCGGACGAGCGCGGCACCCTCTACTCGCGCCTGCCGGACGACCCCGCCGCCCCGCGCGCGCTCGTCGAGCGCGCCGGCGGCGCCTGGCTCGAGGTCGACCGCGACGCCGGCGACCCGCTCATGCGACTCGCGCGCGCGGCCGAGCGAGCGCTCGGCTGCGACGGCGTCGACATCGAGTGGCTGCGCTGCGGGGACCGGCTGTGGATCGTGCAGGCGCGACCGATTCCGGCGCCGGTGCCGGCGGCGCGCCCCGACCCGGCGCTGTGGGCGTTTTCCGCGGCGGATCCGGACACGACCTGGCGGTGGGACGTCACCCACAACCCGGACCCGCTGTCGCCGGCTCAGATCGGGCTCGTCGACCGCGTCAACCGCGGCGACCTGCGCGTCGTCGCGGGCTATCTGTACGCGGCCGACCGCCCGGACGACGTCGCGGCGCGCCCCGCGGTCGACGTCGGCGCGCTCGACGCGATGGAGCGCGAACTGGAGCGCACCGGCGACACCGTCGCGTCGGCGCTGGCCACCTACGAAGCCGTCTATCGCATCTACAACGATCGGCTCGCGCCGGGCTTGCGCGCCGCGCGGCGCGCGCTGCCCGCGTTGCTCGCCGAGCACGTCGGCCCCGACGAGGCCGACGCGCTCGCGCACGTGCTGCTCGGCGCGCCGAGCGACGCGCGGCTCGAGTCGCTGCTGGTCGCCGTCGCCGAGGGCCGCTTGCCTCGCCGCGCGCTGGAGGCCGTCGCTGCGCCGATGGCGCCGGCATGGGACGTGGCAGTGCCGACGTACGGCGAGCGGCCGGATCTGCTCGACGCCGCGATCGCCGCCGCGCGCCGGTCCGGCGCCGCGGCCGCCGCGCGGGATGCCGAGCGCCGCGTGCGCGCGCGCTTGCCGCCGGGCGCGCGCGCGGCGTTCGACGCGGCGCTGGCGGAGGCGCGCGCCGCCGCCGACGTGGCGGAGCTCGACGACCGACTGTTTGCGCGCGCGCAGTGGCAGGTGCGCCGCGCGCTGCTCGCGCTCGGCCGCGGCGACGACGCGTTCTTCGTGCCGCTGGACGCCGCCGCCCGCGGGGAGGTCGACCCGGCCGCCGCCGCCGCCGCGCGGGCGCAGATGCGTCGCCAGCGCGGGCTCGCCATGCCGCTGGCCGTGCGCGGCGGGCGCCCGCTCGCGTCGCCGCCCGCCGTCGCCGGCTGGGCGTGGCGCGGCCGCGGCTGCGGCGGCCGGGCGCGCGGCGTCGCGGTGGTCGTCTCCGACCTCGGTGCGATCCCACAGCTGCCCGCCGGCGCGATCGTCGTGGCCGACACGATCACGCCCGCGATGGCCGTGCTCCTATGCCGCGCCCGCGCGGTGGTCGCGGCCCATGGCGGCCTGCTCGATCACGGCGCCGCGATCGCGCGCGAACTCGGCGTGCCGTGCGTGGTCGGCTGCGCCGGCGCGCGCCGAGCGCTGCGCACCGGGGACCGGGTGTTCGTCGACGGCGCCGCCGGCTGGGTCGTCAAGCTCCGCGGATGACGGCGCCGGCAGCTCGGCCGGCGAACCCCGCGCGCGGCGGCCCCGGCGGCCCGGCCGTCACGTTGCGCCGGCGATGGCGCGCTCGGTATCCGCCCCGCGCGGCCCGCTCCGGCCGGAGATCACCACCGCGGCCCGCGCGGCTCGTCCGCAACCGCACCGTCCGCGGCGGTGGGCTCGGCCGACGGCGCGCCATCGCGCGTCGCCCCGGCCCGCTCGGCCTGCTCGGCCTGGAACCGCGCGTTGATGCGCTCGCGCAGGTCCTTGCCGACCTTGAAAAACGGCAGCCGCTTCGGCGCGACGTGAACCGGCTCGCCCGTCCGCGGATTGCGGCCCTCGTACGCCTTGTAATGACGCACGGTGAAGCTGCCAAAACCGCGGATTTCTATCCCTTCCCCGCGCTGCAGCGCACCGACCATCGCGTCGAACATCGTGTTGACGAGCTGCTCGACCTTGGCGCTCGGCATCTTGAGCTTGTCGGCGATGCGGTCGATCAGCTCGGACTTGGTGACGGTGCTGCTCATCGCGCGGGTTCTCCTAAGTGTGCAAAAGTGCTCACACTCTATCGGAACGCCGACCCGCGCGCAAGTCACCGGCGCGCGCCGGCCGCGGGCAGCGGCACTTGCTCGGGGCGCTCGAAGTGCTTGTAACCAATAGGAAATGTGTAGGTGTCGCAGCGGTGGCGCGCGTAGAAGTCGATCAGATCGCGCCACGTGACGGCCCCCGACCGGATGCCGTTCGTGATCACCGCGGGCAGAATGAGCCGGCATTCGTCGCCGCGCGGCGGTTTGTGCCCCTGTACGACGCGCCGGTCGTAGCCCACCTGTGGCGGAAACAGACGGCTCACGTAGAAGTACGAAAGCGGCGGAATCGCCATCGTCTCCACCGATTTGATCGCCAGCTTGAGGCCGTCGCGGTACAGGCACTCGCTGCGCACCGCGACGCCGCGCGGCTCGAGCGCGAGCGCGTTGTGGGCCAGATGCAGCTTGCGCATGCAGTGTTGCGTGCCGCGCGTCGGCGCAGTGACGACGCGATACGCGACGAAGGCGTCGGTGCGGTTCTCGATGCGCAGTACGAGCGCACGCTCCGGACGGCCCGGCTGCTCGGCGATCGACGCCTCGAGCCGCAACCCGGCCACCTCCACCGCGCGGTGGGCGTCGTCGGCGGGATCGAGCACGTGCCGCTGCGTGTCGCTCCGATACGGAAACACCTGCGCCATGTCGGCGGGGGTCGGCTGCGCGACGCCGTACGTGCGCGCGTCCATCTCGAGGTAGGCTGCCCACGCGGCCGGGTTGCGGTCGACGCTCTCGGAGAATCGCGCCGCCGAAATCGCGGTCGGCTTCGGCTTCGGCGGCCGCGGCGGAACCTCGAAATCGTAGCGGAAGGTGGCCAGCCACAGGCCGGCGAACAGCACCACGCCACCGCCGATCGCGGCGGCGCGCGCGCGCTTGTCGGTCCAAAACGGGTCGGCGGAGCGCGGCGAGGTCATGGCGTCGACCGCTCGGCGCGCTCGCCGGCGCGGGGGTACAGGATGGCTTTGAGGCGGTCCACTGTCAGGCCCAACTCGCGCGCGGCGTCGCGGTATGCGAGCTGTTGCACCTGCCCGCCCGGCGGCGAGGCGATCTCGTCGATCCTGGCGTCCGGCAAGTCGCGCCCCGTGCGCCGATGGTACCACGCGCGCAACGTCGCTCGGCCGGCAGGCGCGCGCACGTCGACGCCGGCCGTCGCGATCCGGCGCTTGATCGCGAGCACGTCGCGCAACCGCGGGACCAGCGCGATCGCGCAGCGAGCGAACGCCAGGTCGGCCGCGAGGTCGACCGGTTCGCCGGCCTCCGCGCGCGCGAGCGCCGCGCGCACGGCCTCCGCGCGGCGGCGAACGCCGTCGACGCCGATCGCGTCGAGTTCACGCAGCGCGCCGGGATGCCGCGACGACAACCTGCGCATCCCGTCGCGCCGTTCCGGAGTGCGCCCCGGTGGATCCATCGCGTGCCGTTCGAGCCACGCGTAGCGCTCGGCCAGCTCGCGCAACGCGCCGGCCAGGGCGTGCGCGTCCGCCGAGGCCGCGCCGCGGCGCCGCGACGCGGAAGGCGCGGTCCGGTCGGTCATACCCTATTGTATGCGCGCGAGGCCCACGCCTGTCAGCAACCGCCAGCAGGCGCGAGGCCGCCGCGCCGCGCGGTCGTGGTCCGCTCGATGGTCGGAGGTCGGGGTGTTTCTTACATTGACGAACGGCGCGTCGAGCCCACAGACTAGAACAGCGATCGGTCGCGCGACCGATCGCTGCCGCAGCTCGGCAGGTCGTGCGGGTGCCCATTTGAACAGAGTTTTCGTCAACACGGTCGGCTGGAGGTCGGAGCGCGCGCGGTCGCGACGCGCACGCGCGCTCGTCGCGGCGATCGCCGCGTGGCTCGCGCTGGCGGCGTTTCCGGCGCTCGCGGCCGCCGACGAGATCGCCGACCTGTCGGCGCGCCTCGCATCGTCGCGCCGCGAGAAGGTGCGCATCAGCGCCGCGGTGTCCCTCGGCCGGCTCAAGGACCGGCGCGCGGTCCGCCCGCTGGTGCGCGCGCTGCGCCGCGACCGGAGCCCGCTGGTGCGCGCGGTGGCCGCCGCCGCGCTCGGCTACATCGGCGACCCGCGCGCCGTGCCCGCGCTGCGCAAGGCCGCGGCCGATCCCGAGGATTCCGTGCGCAAGCGCGCGCGCGAAGCGCTGGCCCGCATCGACCGCGCGCAGAGCGGACGGCAGGTCGCCAGCGGCGCGCTCAGCGAGCGCGAACGGCGCGCGCGGGCGCAGTCGATCCGGGTCGCCCCGCGCGAGCGCCCGTCCCTCGCCCCGGCACCGACGCTGTACGTGCAACTAAAGAGCGTCACCGACAAGTCGCGCCGCCGCGCGTCGAAGCGCCACCGCGTGTGGACCGCGAACACGATGCGCAGCCTGCTCCACGACGAGTTGCAGCGGTCTCCGGAGGTGACGCTCGACGAGCGCAGCGCGGTCGAATCCGGCGCGCGCCACTTCGCGGTCGACGTCACCATCACGAACTTCAACCGGCGAGTGCGCGGCCCGTGGGTCGAGATCGTGTGCGAGGTGCGCCTCGCGGTGTCCAACCGGCGCGGCCGGCTGCTGTCGTTTCTCACCGGCGGCGCGACCGTGCAGGTTCCGAAAAAGACGTTCAAGACCGCGTACGAGCCGCAACTGCGCAAAGAGGCGCTCGAAAACGCTGCCAAATCGATGCGCCAGGATCTGATGGCGTACCTGCAGCGCGAGCTGCGCAACTAGCAGTCCGTGTCGACGCGGGCCGACGCCGCCGGCACCGCGACGGGTTCGCGACAGCGGACGCGGGCGGGCGCCCCCCGGTGCGCGCGGCACTCCGTTATTCCGCGCACGCGCCGAGCGCGTCGAGCGCCGCCAGCGCCGCGCGGACGTCGCGGCCGAACTGCGGCTCCGGCGGGGTGAACCAGCGGTACGGAGACAACCAGGTCGCGGGCGCGCGCAACCGCGGCCCGGCGCCGATTTCGATCAGGAACGCGAGCGTGCCGTAGCGCGCGTACAGGTGGTCGATTTCCGCGCCGCACGCCTTGAACAGCCGCGACCGCCGGCCGAGCTGCATGCACTTGTAGCCGCGCCCCGGCTGCGCCGCGGCCATGCGGCGCGCGATCCGCTCGAACGCATCGGCGTCGGGCGGCGGGTCGGACGTACTCGCGAACGGCCAGTAGATGACCTCGCCGAACGCGTGCAGCGACGCGGCCACCCGCGGGCGCAGCCGCGCGGCGAGGCGGTCGATCGCGCGCGTCTCCGGCTCCGACAGCGGCGCCGGCCCGGGCGCGAACACCGGGCGCACGACCCGGTTGAGCACGTAGCGATCGTCCCAGCCGACCGCGAAGTTGCGGTTGAGGTCGACGCCGCGGGCGTTGCGGCGCAAAAACCGGCGGCCGCCGCGCGCGACCATGCGCTCGCACGCCACGAACCCATCCGGGTTCGCGATCGGGACGACCGTGACCGACCGCCGCGGCCAGACGCCCTCGCCCGCCGCCGCGCGCTCGATCAACGCGACCGCCGTCGCCGGCCCGACGTGCTCCATCGCGTGCAATCCGGCGAGGACCAGCACGTCGGGCCGGCCCGGCCCGACGGTGATCGCCCACAGCGGCTCGCCGCCAGAACTGTTGCCGATGCAATCGACGTGTGCCGCACCTGTGCCGGCGACGTCCGCCACGCGCCGCCACAGGCCGCGGTAGGTCACCGGCGCGCGGCGCGCGGCGCCGTCCGGTTCGCGCAGCGACCCGACCCAGTGAAAGAACGCCGGCACGCGCACACTCTAATGAGGACTGCGGCGGTCCGCCACCGAGGATCGCGCTCGACATCGCGGCGCCGGCGAGACGCGCCGGCGCGATCCGGCTGCCGGACGCGCGACGACACACCGTCCCCGCGGCCCCGTGCGGCGCGGGCGGCGCCGGCACCTGCTTCGCGATCGTGCCGGCGCCCGACGAGTGCGGCCACACCGACACCGGCCGGGCCGTCGACGTCCGCCGGGGCGCCCCGGCCCCGGCGAACGCCCACGTCGTCGTCGGCTGCCGGCAACCGTAGTCCGAAGCGATCGCGGCCGGGAGCGCGGACGGCTCCCCCGAACGGATCGGCGCGCGTTCGCGACGACGCGGCCCGAGCCGCCCGGGGCGCCCGGCGGCCGCCCGCGGCCGCCGCGCCCGCCGCACGCCGCGTTCGCCCACCCCGTCGGGCACGCCGCGTCCGCCCGCCCCGCCGCCGCACGCCGCGTCCACCCGGCCCATGGGGCACGCCGCGTCCGCCCGCCGCGCCCGCCGCACGCCGCGTCCACCCGGCCCGCCACCCGGACCACGTTCGGGTCCGGGCGCTCACCGTTGTCGATGCAATCGACCTGCGCCGGTGCCGACAGCCGGCGCTGGCGAATGCACCTACAACAACCCGAGGCGACGCCCGCGGTCGATCGCCTCGGTGACGCTGTGCGCGCCGAGCTTGCGATACAGAGACCGCACGTAGCAGCGGACCGTGTCGACGCTGATGTCGAGCTCGGCGGCGATCTCCTTGTACGCGAGGCCGCGCGCGAACGCGTCGAGCACTTGCCGCTCGCGCGGCGCCAGGCGCGGCCGATCGCGCGCCGTGCCATCCAACCGTCGCGCATACGACAGGATGCGGCGCGCCTGGCTGCCGGTGACGGCGACGCGCACGCGCTGGGCGCCGCCGCGCGCCGCCGGGGCCTCGATCACGACGGTGACGCAGTCGCCGGTCGCCCCGGCGCCGGGGGCGCCGGCCGCGCCGGACGCTCGAACGGTCGAACGCGCAGGTGCCATGCCGCGCCGTCGATGCGAGCCGCGTGCCAGTGATGTACATTCCAGTCCGCGGCCCACGCCGCGCGGTAGCTACCCGGCGTGGCCGCATCGACCACACCGGCGGCTCCGGTGTGGCGGCGCGGGCCACAGCCGCACCGTGCATTGCCTCGCCTGCCACCACCGCGTCGCCGCCGGCGCCCTCTGCCCGCGCTGCGGCCGCCGCGCGCCCGCGCGCGGCGCGACCGACGCCGGGCCGGCTCCGACCGTGCCCGGATTCGACGTGGACGGGCTGCTCGGCGCGGGCGGCTTCGCCGTCGTGTGGGAGGCCCGCGACCGGCACTCCGGCCGCCCGGTCGCGATCAAGGTCGCCCGCCCCGGCGCCGAAGCCCGGCTCGCGCGGGAGGCGGCGCTGTTGCGGGGCGCGGTCACGCCGGCGTTCGGCCCGCGCTGGCTCGCCGACGGCCGCGCGCGCGACGGGCGGCGCTACGTCGCGATGGAACACGCCGGGCGCGACCGGCTGGCCGACCGGATGGCGCGGCGAGACCGCGCGCCGATCGCGGCGGCGCTCGCCGAAATCGCCGCCGTGGCCGACGCGGTCGCGGCGATGCACGCCGCGGGCCTCGTCCACCGCGACCTCAAGCCCGACAACCTGCTGCTGCGACCGGGCGGACGCGCGTGCGCGATCGACTACGGGCTGGCCCGCGCGATCGCCGAGCCGGGCGCGCCGGCGGACGCGCCGCACCCGACGCTCACCGCCACCGGCGAGGCGCTGGGCACCCCCCATTACATGGCGCCCGAGTTGTGGGGCGGCGCGGCGACCGCGGGGCCGGCGGCGGACGTGTATGCCGTCGCGGCGATCGCCTACGAGCTGCTCGCGGGGCACCCGCCGTTTTGCGGCGATCCGGTGGCGATCCGGCACGGGCACGCGACCGGCCGGCCGCCGCCAATCGCCGCGGCGTGCGGCCTGCCGGCCGAGGTGGACGCGGTCCTCGCGGTGGGGCTGGCCAAGCGTCCCGGGGACCGGCCCGAGTCGGCGGCCGCGTTCGCGGAGCGCCTCGCCGCCGCCGTCCGCGCGGCCGCGCGCACCCCGAGAACCGGGGCGGCCCGGCGGGCGGGCGACGGCCGGCGCGACGGCGCGGCCGCCCCGCGCCCCCGCGACCCGGTCGCCCTGGTGGCGCTGCACAGCGACGCGCCGCTGCCGCGCATCGCGGCCGTGGCGGCCGGCGCCGGAGCGGTCGTGGCGCGCGCCGGGGACGCGCTCGCGGTGCTCGCCGTGACCGCGCCCGACACGCCGGCGGCGCGCGTGCGGGCGGCGATCGCGCTGGCGCGCGCGTGCGTCGACGCGCTCGCGCCGGCCGGTCCGGTGGTCGTGCACGCGGCGGCGGCCCGGGTCGCGGGGACGCCGCGCGGCCCGAGGGTCGCCGGCGCGGCGGTCGCCGGCGCCGAGTCCTGGCACGCCGCCGCCCCCGACGCGGCGGTCGCGATCACGCGCGACGCGGCGGCGCTGGTGGACGCGGACGAGCTACGGCCCGCGCGCGACGGCTACGCGACGCCCGCCGGCGTGACGCCGCCGTCCGCGCCGCCCGAACCGCCGCCGCTCGTCGGCTGCCACGCGCTGCTCGATCGCGCCGCGGCGGCGTTGCGCGTCCTGCCGGCGTGCGCGGTGCTCGCAGGCGGCCGCGGCGTCGGCAAGTCCCGCGCGCTCGACGCGCTCGCCGGGCGCCTGGCCGACGCGGGGGCCACGGTGGTCCGACTGCGCGCGCGCCCCGCCTCCGGCGCCGATCCAGAGGACCTCGCGCGCCAACTCGCCCGCGCCGCGCTCGACCTGGGCGCGGACGAGCCGGCCGACGACGCCGCGCTCGACCGCGCCTGGCGCGCCGCCGGCGCCGACCCGCCCCCGCCGGCGCGCGCCGCGCTCGCCTACACCCTCGGCGTCCGCGGCGCGGGCGACCCGGACGTCGCCGCGGTGACCGCGGCGCCGGGTGCCCTGCGGCCGGCGCTTGCGCGCGCCCTCGCCGCGGCCGTCGCCGCGCGCGCCTCCCGGTCGCCGCTCGCCGTGTTCGTCGACGACGCCCACCACGCCGACCCGGCCGTGCTCGACGCGCTCGACCTCGCCGCCGGCGACCGCGGCGCGCAGCTCGCCGTCGCGATCGCCGCGGACCCGGCGCTCGACGACGTCGCGCCCCGCTGGGGTGCCCGCGCCGCGCGCTGCGAGCGCCTCGTCATCGAGCCGCTCGGCGACCGGGATGCCCGCGCGCTGCTACGCGCGCTGTTGCGCCCGGCCGCGCGAGTGCCCGACGCCGCGCTCGCCCCGCTGTGCGAGCTGGCCGGCGGCGTGCCGGCCCACCTGGTCGAACTGGCGCGCGGCGCGCACGCGCGCGGCGCGATCCGCCGCGCGGCCGCCGGCGACGGCTGGGAGCTGGCCGCCGACCGCATCGACGGCGGCGACTCGGCGACCGCGGGGCCGGACCGGCTGCTCGCCCGCGTCGCCGCCGATGCCCGCCGCGGCCTGCCGGCGCCGCTCGTCGGCCTCGCGGAGCTGTGCGCCGTCCTCGGCGCGCCGATCTCCCCCGAGCGGGTCGCCGCGGCCATCGCCCACCTGCCGGCCGGCGATCCGCTGCACGTTCTCGACCCGGCCGCCGGCATCGACCGCCTCGTCGCGCGCGGCGCGCTGCGCGGCCGCCCGCCGCGGCCGCGCTCGCCGCTGTGGACCCGCGCAC
>RFGE01000241.1 GCA_003696105.1 Deltaproteobacteria bacterium
ACAGCGTCTGCTTCGCGAGCCGCTCGGCGACGGGGAACGCGCCGGGCTCGTACCCGAGATGGGCAAACGCTGGCTGCAGATGCAGGGGCACCGCGTAGTGAATGCCGCACTCGACGCCGCGCCGCTCGAGTGCGGCTTTGACCTCGTCGCGCCGGTCGACACGGATCGAGTACAAGTGCCACACCGGCTCGGTGTCGGGAGGTGCCTTGGGGACGCGCACGCCGGGGACGTCGCGCAGCGCCTCGTCGTAGCGGGCGGCGGCCGTGCGACGGGCCGCGTTCCACTCGTCGAGGTGCGCGAGCTTGACGCGCAGCACCGCGGCCTGAATGCCGTCGAGCCGGCTGTTGACGCCCTCGACCTCGTGCACCTGCTTGGACACGCGCCCGTGGTCGCGCAGCCTGCGCAGGGTGTCGCCGAGCTTCGGCGAGTTGGTGACGAGCGCGCCGCCGTCGCCGTAGGCGCCGAGGTTCTTGGCCGGGTAGAAGCTGAACGTACCGGCGACGCCGACATTCGCCGTCGTGGCGTGCCCGCCGGCAGCGGCGACGCCGCGTCGGGGGTTCCACATCTCGTCGACCGCCGTATGCCGGTCGCTGGCGCCCGGACCGAAGAGCCCGCCGACCGGATGTTTGCGCTGTCGGCGATCCGAGCCCGCGGCTGGTGGGACGATGTCTGGAGCCGGCGTGACGAACGGAGGCGCCACCTTCGGGCCGGACGCCGAGCCGAGCCCTGGCGGCCGGCGTGTCGGGCCCACCGGGGCCAGATCGCCGAAGTGGCCGCCTGACCGCCATTCACGCCGCCTGCACCGCTCAGGATGTCGCGCACGTCCAGGCGTCCGCGCCGCTCAGGATGCCGCGCACTTCCGACCGTGTCATGCCGGCCTGCTCCATACCCGCCCGGGCCCGGCGTGGAAACGAAAACCACGACCGTCGACGATCCCGGCCGCTGGCGGGTCGGGAGCGGAGGGTGTCGGTGCCGCGTGCTATAGACCGTCGGACCGGGGAGGATGGCGTGACCGGCCGCCTCGCGCGAGGCGGCGGCGCGGCCCCGGCAGGTGAGGTGAAAGAGAACCCGAATGCGCATCAAGCGGATCGAGATCATCGGCTTCAAGTCGTTCTGTGACCGGACCGTGCTGGAATTTCACGATCCGGTGACCGCAGTGGTCGGCCCCAACGGGTGCGGCAAGTCCAACATCGTGGACGCCATCCGCTGGTGCATGGGCGAGCAGAGCGCCAAGCACCTGCGCGGGTCCGCGATGGGCGACGTGATCTTCAACGGCTCGGAGACGCGCGGCCCGGCCGGAATGGCCGAGGTATCGCTCACGTTCGAGGACGTCGGGTTTTCCCAGGAACAGCTCGCGCTCGCGCTCGAACGCGCCGAGGCGGAAGCGGCGGCCGCCGCGGGGGGCGACCCGGCCGAGGCTGCGGTGGCCGACGGCGAGGCCCAGGTGGAGGCCGGCGCGCCCGATGCGGCGCCGGCCGATGGCGAGCCCGGCGCGAGCGGCGCGCACGAGGAAGCGGCGGCCGGCGGAGCGGCCGGCGAACGCCCCGGGACGCCGCCCGCGGAGCGATCGGCGACCGCCGAGGTGGCGGACCTGCTCGCGGACAAGCCGCCGGCGATCGACTTTTCGCAGTACAGCGAGGTCACCGTGACGCGCCGGTTGTTCCGCGATGGCACCTCCGGCTACTTCATCAACAAAATTCCCTGCCGCCTGCGCGACGTCACCGACTTCTTTCTCGGCACCGGCGTCGGCACCAAGGCCTATTCGATCATCGAACAGGGCCGCATCGGCATGATCGTGTCGGCGCGGCCGGCGGACCGCCGCCTGCTCATCGAGGAGGCCGCGGGCATCACCAAGTTCAAGACGAAAAAGCGCCTGGCGGAGCGCAAGCTCGACCGCACGCGCCAGAACCTGCTGCGCGTCAACGACATCGTCGACGAGCTGGGCAAGCGCCTCGGCTCGCTGCGCCGCCAGGCGCAGAAGGCCGCGCGCTACCGCCGCTACAAGGCGGAGCTCAAGGACATCGACATGTGGATCGCGTCCCACCGCTTCCTCGAGCTCACGGCCGCCGACGGCGTGCTCCGCGCGCGGCTCGAGGACCTCACCCGCAGGCGCGACGACGCGCGCGCCGAGCTGGACGCCGGCGAGGCGCGGATTGCGGCGGAGCGGTCCGAGCTGGCGATCGAGGAGCGCCGTTTGTCCGCGCTCCAGGAGGAGATCTACGAGCTCGACAACCGCATCAAGCTGGACGAGGAAAAGATCAAGTACGAGACGCGCGAGGCGGACGACCTCGAGCGCCGGGCGAGCGAGGGCAGCGCCGAGATCAAGGCGCTGGTCGAGCGCCGCGAGGAGGTCGCGCGCGAGCTGGCCGAGGCGCGCGCCGAGTACGCGGCGGTCGAGGAGGCGGCCATCGCGGAAGAGGAGGAGCTGCACCGGCGCGAGGAGGCGCTCGCGGAGGCGCGCGAGCGCCTGGACGCGGCGCAGCGGCGGCTCGACGACGCCCGCGCCGAGGCCGCGGCGGCACGCACCGACATGGCGCGCGCCGACAGCCAGCAGCAGGCGATCGCGCGCCACCGGGCCGACGCCAGCGCGCGGCGCGAGCGTCTCGAGGCGGAGCGGGTCGAGGCGCGCGAGCGCCTGGCCGAACTCGAACGCCAAGTGCGCGATGGAGAGGCGGCATTGGGCGAGCTGCGCCAGATGCAGATGGATCTCGGCGATCGGGCCAAACAGCTCGAAGCGCGCCTCGACGCGTTGCGGGAGGAGACCGACCGCGCGGAGGCGCACGTCGAGACGCTGCGTACCGAACTGCACCGCCGCAAGTCGCGCTACGAGTCGCTGCGCGAGATCCAGCAAAAGTACGAGGGCTTTACCCAGGGGACGAAGGCGGTCATGCAGCGCGAGGGCGCCCGCGACCGCATCCGCGGGCTCGTCGCCGACGTCGTGTCGACGCCGCCGCGCTACGAGGCGGCGGTCGAGGCGGCGTTGGGCGATCGGCTCGGCGGCATCCTCGTCGACGACTGCGACGCCGGCGTCGAGGCGATTCAGTACCTCAAAGAGGCCGAGGCGGGGCGGTCCGCGTTCGTGCCGCTGCCGGCGCCCGCCGGCATCGCGTTCGAGGACCGCAGCGGCGCGCCCAGCGGCGACGGCGTGATGGGCGCGATGGTCGACTTGGTGACGTGCGAGCCCGCCTACATGCCGGTGGCTCAGCGGCTGCTGAGCGACTACTGGGTCGTCGAGAACCTCGACGTCGCCGTTCGGCTGCACAACGCCGGCTGCACGAAGACCCTCGTCACGCTCGACGGCGACATCGTCGACGGCCGCGGCGTGGTCGTCGGCGGCTCGCGCGATGGCGAGGGGGCCGGCGTCCTCGCCCAAAAACGCGAGATTCGCGAGCTCGGTGACATCATCGAGGCGCTCGAGGCCGACCTCGCGAACGCCACGGCGGCCTACGTGTCCAACAAGGCCGAGTGCCAGCAGGTCGCGCGGGCGCTCGACGCGGCCCGGCGTGACTCGCACACCCACGAGATCGACATTCTAGGTCGCGAAAAAGACGTCGCGCGCAGCCGCGGCGAGCTGGACCGACTGCGCGCGCGCCTGGCGCAGCTCGACCGCGAGCTGGCGGATCTCGCCGATGCGCTCGCGGAGATGGAGCGCGAGGGGCAGACCGCGGCCGAGCTACTCGCCTCGGCGCGCGAGCGCGCCGAGCGCCACGAGAGCGAGCAGGGCGGCCTGGTCGAGGCCGTCGACCTGTGCCGCCGGCAGGTCGACGAGCTGTCGCGCGCGCTCACGGATCGCAAAGTACGCGTCGCTCAGCTCGACGAGAAGAAGGCCGCTCTGTCGGCGACGGTCCTGCGGCTCGAGCAAAATGCCGAGGAGTTGGTCGAGCGCACTGCGTCGCTCGAGGAGGCGATCCGGACGGCGGTCGAGCGGGCCGCGCGGCTGCGCGACGACGCGCGAGCGCTCGAGGACAGCCTGGTCGAACGCCGCGCCATGCGGCGCGAGCGGGCCGAGGCTCTCGACGCCGGACGCGCCGGGTACGAGCAACGGCTCGGGTTGGTGCAGGTGGCCGAGACCGAGCTTCGCCAGCTGCGGGCCACCGCCGAGCAGCTCGCGCAACAGGTGACGGCGGTCGATATGGAACGCCACGACGTCCGGGCGCAGCTCGCACACCTCGAGGAGACGATCGCCGAGCGCTACCGGGTCGAACTGCGGCGCGAGGTCGGGGACTACCACCTGCGCCCGGAGGTGGGCGAGGAGCAGCACAAGCGGCTCGCCGAGCTGCGCAACCTCATCGACCGGATGGGCACCGACATCAACCTTACGGCTCCCGAGGAGTACGAGCAGATCTCCGAGCGCTACGAGTTTCTGTCCGCGCAAAAGGCGGACCTCGAGTCGGCCTGCGAGCAGCTCGAGAAAGCCATCCGCAAGATGAACCGCACGTCGCGCAAGCTGTTCCGCGAGACGTTCGACGAGATCAACGCGCGGTTCCAGAAAGTATTTCCGCGGCTGTTCCGGGGCGGCTCGGCCTCGCTGTCGCTCACCGGCGACGAAAACACGGACATTCTCGACGCGGGCGTCGAGATCATGGCGCGGCCGCCGGGCAAGAAGAACGCGACCGTCGACCAGCTGTCGGGTGGAGAGAAGGCGCTCACCGCCGTGGCGCTGATCTTCGCAATCTTCCTGTTCAAGCCGTCACCGTTCTGTCTGCTCGACGAGGTGGACGCACCGCTGGACGAGGTCAACGTCGACCGCTACAACGAGATCGTTCGCGAAATGACGGACCGATCGCAGTTCATCGTGATCACGCACAACAAGCGGACCATGGAGATGGCCGACCACCTGTACGGCATCACGATGCAGGAGCCGGGGGTGTCCAAGGTCGTGTCGGTGAACCTGCGCTCGGTGGACGAGTTCGCGGCATAGGGGCATCGGGCGCGCGCGGGACGGCCGGGGCGCACCGGCGACGCCGCACCCGCGCGCGCGAGTGCGCAACCGCGGTCCGCGCAGGCCGGCTCGCAGGGGTCGGCGGGCCGGCGCGGTCGCGACGGGACCGCCCGCTATGCCGCAGTGCGGCGCGCCTTGAGCGCCGCGCGCGTCTTGCGGATGAACTCGTCCCACAGCGCGGCGCGCTCGCGGCCGATACCATAGAGCATGACACCAACCCGGCACGGCCACAGGGGATCGCCCGTATCCACCGTATAGACGACCATCGCGGTAAACGGAAACGGGGCGCCGCTGTCCGGGCGGACCTCCACCCGGACGAGCTGGCGCGTCGGCGCCGGCTCGGGCAACAGCAGCGCGAGCCCCGACAGGCTCACGTCGACGACCCGAGCCGCGAGCTGGCGCCCGTGCAGCCACACGACGGCGGGCAGCTCCACCCGGAGGCGTTCGTGGCGGCGTCTCGCATCCGTCGGCTCCACGCCGACACAGTCGGTCGGCGCCGCGCCGGCTTGACCCCGGCCCGAAACCGCGAGCGGCCGCCGGGAGGCGGCCACTCGCGCGCGCGACGGAACTCGGGGCGCCTACTCGGGGCGCTGGTGGTCCGGGTTGGCGAACCGATTGAGTTCCGGCGGCAGGTCCTCGATCTTCTCGGGCAGGTTCAGTTCCGGATGCAGCTTGCGGGCGCGGTCGAGGAGAGTTTGCGGATCTTCCTGGTTGTTGGGATCGGGCAGGCAGCACTCCACCGGGCACACGGCCTGGCAGGCCTCGTAGTCGTGGAAGCCGACGCATTCGGTGCACAGGTTCGGGTCGATGACATAGATGTCGTCGCCCTCGCTGATCGCCTCGTTCGGGCACTCGGGCTCGCACGCGCCGCAGTTGATGCATTCGTCCGTGATGTAGGTTGCCATCCGGTTGGTCTCCTCTGCTGAGTAAAGCGGCGCTAGTCTATGCGCGCCGTTTCGCGTCCGTCAACACGGACGCCCGTCACAATTGGGTCGCTCGATGGTTGGATGTCCCGGCGCCCGCTGCGGTTGCGCGGCGGCGTCACGCCGCGCGGCGCGACGCCGCGCGTACGCCGGCGATCCGCGCGACGACGTCGGCGACGGCGTCGCTCGGTCCGACCTCGATGGCGGGCACGCCGCGGCGGGCGAGCTGGCGCCGGGCTTCGTCGAACCGCGCGCGCGCCGCCGCGGTGGCGATCCGTAGCGCCCGCGCCCCGGCGTCGGTGGCCGCCGGGGCCGCAAAGGCAGGGCCGAACGGCGCGACGACGACGATCGGCTGGCCGCGCCGGCGCGCGAGCGCGAGCGCCTCGAGCGCGCGCCCGGCGCTCGGCTCGAACCACGCGAGGTCCGACAGCAAGATCGCGGTGTCGCAACGCCCCGGCCCGGCGTTGGCCGCAGCCACCGCGTCGGCCAGGCCCGCGGCGCGCGCGCCGGCCTCCACCGCCGTACGGTAGGGGAGTTCGATGCCGCGCAGGCGGCAAAACAGCCGCAGCTGCGCCAGGCGCGGGTCGGTCGCGCCGGACGCGGCGACGTGCGTCCACCACCACGCCGGGGCGGCGGCGCTGCGCCCGTCCCGGTCGCGCTGCCCGAGCAGCTTCGACACCACGGCCGCCATACTCGCGATGTCGTACAGCTCTCCGCGCGGGCCGGCGTGCACCCGCTCCCACACCGGGTCGTCGAGCGCCGGTACGCGGTGGAGCCGCACGTCGATCGCCTCCTGGTGCGCGAGGTAGCGCGCCACGGCCGCCACCAGTTCGGCATTCGTGAGGGCGGTGAGATCCTCGTCGACCACTGACCGCGTCTCGACGAGTCGATCGACGACCTGCAGGAACTGGCGATGCCCCTCGCCAGGTCGGAGTTGAGAGTAGACGCGCGTGTCGAAGGTGACCAGGCCCACCCGGTCGCCGCCGGAAATCGCGCCGCGAGCGATGCCGGTCGCGACTTCGATCGCGTAGTCGAGCGGTGTGCTGCCCGGCGCGCCGTGGCGCATGGTGCCGGCGATGTCCAACAGGATCTGGTGCGTGACGACGAACTCCGTCTCGAGGTCGCGCACCATCAGTCGTCGCGCGCGCGCGGTCGCCTTCCACGCGATGAACTTGAACGGGTCGCCGTGCGCGTGATCGCGGATCTCCCGCAGTTCGCCAGACAGCCCGCGCCGGCGCACGTAGTGGGCACCGACCCGCTCGTGCAGGGCGCCGGTGCGCGGCCGAACGACGCCGGCGCCGCGCAGCCCCGCCGCCCGCGGGAACACCTTGATCGCGATCGGATTCGGAAAGTAGGCGGCGACTTCGAATAGGCCGAGCGCATCGCAAAACGCGATCGCGGCCCCGTGCAGCACGACATAGCCGGCCGCGTGCGCGACGGCCATGGCGTCGATGTCGACCTGGGTGCCGGCCGGTACGTCCGCTTGCAGACCGCGCGGTGCGTCGACGCCGGCCGTGGAGAACACGTCGATGCGCGCGGCGTGCAGGGGTCGATAGCCGTGGTTGCGCAGTGCGAGGTGGAGCGTGAACGGCCGGTCCACGGCGAGCGCGCCGCCGGGCTGGTCGCCGGGCGGCACCCACCACGACAGTTCGACCTTGCGCCGCCGCAGCAGGATTGCTGTCGGGAAGAAGCCGAGATATGCGGTCGCGAGGGCCGCGACGGTCAGCGCGCCGAACCCCGCGAGCGGGGGCGACGCATGCATCGCGCCGACGAGCAGGAACGAGCAGCCGGTCACCAACACCAGCTTGCCGCGGCGTGCGAGCGACGGGATCACCGGGGTGTCGTCGACCGGGGCGCGAGTCGCCCCGCCGAGAAAACGGGTGAAGAGGCAGGTGTCGAACGGTGCGAACGGGCGGGCGCGTTGCCGCCGGCGGGCGGCGCGCCGCACAGCGATGCGGCGCAGGCCCGCGACCTCACGAACGAAAAACGAGCCGTCCGTTCGCGAGAGCACCGGGCGCGTTGGTCTGCCGTGTACAACCCGCGGGCTGCGCGCAGCGCGGCGCGCGACCAGCGACACGGGGGGCGCCGGCGACCGGGGAGCAGCGCAACGTGCGATCTCTGGGGCATCGGATGGGGTGTGCCGTATGGACGGACAGATCCTAGCCCGGCGTTTCGCGGTAGGGGACGCGATCGAGCGCTTCGGCGACGACCAGTTCGGAATGCACGCCGTCGAGTTCGGCCTCCGGCGTCATGATGATGCGATGCGCGAGCACCGGCGCCGCAAGGTCGCGGACGTCGTCCGGCAGGACGAAGTCGCGACCGCGAATGAGTGCCAACGCTTTGGCCGCGCGCAGCAGCGCGAGCCCCGCGCGCGGCGACGCACCGAGGTAGACGCGCCGATGCTCGCGCGTGTAGCGCAGCAGCCCCAGGATGAACTCGAAGATGTCGCTGGCCACGTGGACGCTGTCGGCTAGCTGTTGCATGCGCAACACGTCGTCGGGTCCGATGACCGGCGTGACCTCGGGGGGAGGCCGGTTGTAGGTCGCCAGCATCCGCTTTTCGTCGTCGGCGGCCGGGTAGGTCATCTCGAGCTTGAGCAGGAATCGGTCGACCTGCGCCTCCGGCAGCGGGTAGGTCCCCTCGTGTTCGATCGGGTTTTGCGTGGCGAGCACGATGAACGGGCTGGCCAGCGGCATGGTTTGCCCTTCGATTGTCACCTGCTTTTCCTGCATCGCCTCGAGCAGGGCCGACTGCGTCTTGGCCGGCGCCCGGTTGATCTCGTCGCCGAGCAATACGTTGCAGAACACCGGCCCCTCGCGCAGGACGAACTGGTTCGTGCGCATATCGAGGATGTACGTCCCGGTGATGTCGGACGGCAGCAGGTCGGGGGTGAACTGGATCCGCCGGAAGGTGCACCCGAGCGTGCGGGAAAACGCCTTGACCAGGGTCGTCTTGGCGACGCCGGGCACCCCTTCGACGAGGACGTGCCCGCGCGCGAGCAGGGCCGTGAGCAGCGCCTCGGTCGTCCGCGGCGGCCCGATGTACGCCTTGGCGACCTCCGCGACGATCCGGTGGGCGATGTCGCGCACCTGCGCGAGCAGGTTGCGCTCTATGCCTTCGGCGGCCACGGGCCTCTCGCGGGTGTCGTAGTCGGACGGCACATCGTCGCCGAAAGGTACGCAGATTCCGTGCGGGCGTCCAGGAGCCCAGAACTCGCGGACTCCGCGCGGGCGTCCAGGAGCCGCGAACTCGCGGATTCCGCGCGGGCGTCCAAAAGCCGCGAACTCGCAGATTCCGCGCGGGCGTCCAGGAGCCGCGAACTCGGGCGTTCGCGCCCTCGGCGCGGCGGTCGCGGCCGGCGCGGCGTCACCGCCGGTCGCGCGAGGCGGATTCGAGCGCCTCGATCAGCGCCGCGGCGCGCGCGTCGAAATCGTCGACCGCGCCGCGCTGCGGCGGTTTGCGGGCGCGGCCGAGCGGCGCGCTGGCGGGCGGCACTGTGCGCAGCGCGGGCAACACGCCGGCCAGTCGGTCCCGCGCTGCCGAGCCGCAGGCCGCCTCGACGGCCGCCAGCAACTCCCCGTCGCGCAATCCGAGCGGGTGCGGCAAGTCGAGAGCGCGCCGCAGCGCCCATTCCACCGTGTCGCGAATCAGCGCGGCGGGGGCGAGCCACGCATCGGCGGCGCCGGCATCGGCGCGCGCGGCGATCGCGTGCGGGTCGGACGCGTCGATGGCCGAGTCGGCCGGTTGTGCGCGCAGCCACGCACCGTCGAGCGCGATGCGGCGCCGGGACGGCAGCGCGGCGGCCGCGATGAGCGCCACCGCGAGCGCGACGCCGACGGCGATCGCGCGCACGGCGCCCGGGTGCAGGGTCCAGTCGTTGAGTTCTTCGAGGGCGTTGTTGACGTCGCGTAGGCGCGCGTCGACGGCCCCGCGCAAGCTGCCGTCGTCGACGAGCGTCGGGGGGCGACCGCGCACGGAGAACTCGCCGGCCAGCACGACGACGCGGCCGCTGCGATCCGGGTCGAAGTAGCGCAGGAGGTTGAGCGCGAACCGAAAGTTCCCCGGGTGGCGCAGCATCGCATTGATGAGCACGCTGGGATCGGACAGCACCACGTAGCGACCGTAGCCGAGCGTGCCGGCGACGACGACGGCTCGGCCGGGTTCGAAACCGAAGATCTCGCCGTCGCCGCGGGCCTGCACGATGACGGCCGGGTGGTTGGTGACCAGCTCGTCGACGCCGGCGGCCAGCGGATGGGTCGGGTCGAGCGGCGCGGCGATCGGCGCGAACGGCAGGTCGGCATAGTAACGCGGCGCGGCGACCGACTCGGCTCGGTCGATCGCGACGCCGAGCCGGGCCAGCGCGCGCGCGGCGCCGCCGAAGTCGTCGGCGAGCACGAGTCGCCCGCCGCCGCGCACGAACGCCGCGATGTCGGTCGCATCCAGCGGCGTCACCGGGTACAGGAGGACGAGCGTATCCGCCGCGGTCACGTCGCTCCAGTCCAGCCCCGCGCGAGCCTCGAACCGATACCCGGCGCCCGCTGCGAGCCGGGCGAACGCGCTCAGACCGTTCCAGTCGGCGTTGCCGACGTCGTAGTCGGCGGGCGCGTCGATCAGAGCGGCCGCCGGGTCGTCGAGGTCGTCGACGTCGTCGACGTCGTCGCCCTGTGCGCCGGCAGAACCGGTCGCCGCGATCCAGCCGAGCAGAATTGCGGCGGCGCGGCGGGCGCGCGGGGTCACGCCATCTCCTCCCGCAGCTTGCGCGCGGCGCGGTCGAGCCGCGCCATCGCGACACCGAGCGGAGACGGTGTCCTCACGGCCATCAGTGCATAGTAGCCGTCTCCGACGGCGCGGACGAGCACGTCGACGCCGGTGTGGCACAGCAGCATGAACTCGGCATCGCCGTAGTGAAACACATTGAGCGCATTGCGCACGAAGTTCAGGACGATGCCGTAGTGGGCGGTGAAGATCGCCCACTCGTCCCGATCGGCGGCCGCGAACAGGTCGACCGTCTCGCCGTCGGCAGCGGCGAACGCGCCGCCGATCGCGCCGGGCGTTCCCTCGACGGCCTCTCGCATGATGGCGGCGAACGGCGACCGGATCACGGCACGTCCCGCGACAACGGGTCGCCTCCGGCCAGGAGTCGGTCGACATCCGGCGAGATCCATACCGTCGCTCGTCGCATCAGCCGGTCGAGCCACTGCTCGAACGCGTACTTCTGCCAGGGGCGGAAGATCAGGGCGCGGAACTCTTGCTCCACCTCCGCGAGCGTACGGTGTTCCTCCGGCAGAATCTTCGTGAGCAAGATGATGTCCCAGCCCCACCGGGTGCGCGTCGGCCGCGACACGTGCCCGACGGCGGGAATCGCGAACGCGGCGGCGGCGAAGTTCTCCTCCCAGCGGCGGTGGCGCGGGGCGTTGATCGGGTCGGTGGTGACCTGCAGCGTCAGCTTGTCGTCGTCGAACTGCTTGACGATCTGCCGCCAGCGGTCGATGGACAGCGGCTGCTCGCGCAGCAACGCGCGGTACACGGCCCGCATCCGCGCCTCGGCCTCCCGGTCCCGCGCGGATCCGCGCGGTTCGCTCCGGGGCACCGGCGCCCGCGCGAACACGACGTAGCGGTATTCGGGGTGGTCGTAGCGGAGTTTGAGGTCTTCGAACTTTTGGCGGACCGCGTCGGCCGGGATGTCGGCGGGCGACCCGTGGGTCGCCTCGAAGTCGGTCCGCAGCAGCGCGCGCACCGCCTCGCGCCGCCGGACGTCGACGGCGGCCGGGTGGGTCGAGTAGCCACGGCGTTCGGCTTCGATCGCCAAAAGTTCGAAGTCGATGCAATCCGCCACCGCCCGCTCGGCGTCCACGCCGAACGCCTCCATCTGGTCGCGCGCGCACGAGCCCAGAACCGGTCGTCCGTCGACCGTGGCGACGACGACGTCGCCGGCGGTCGACTGCTCGACACGCTCGGTCGCGGGTGCGGGCGGCGGCGATTCGCGGCGGCCGCCGCAGGCCAGCAGGGCGGCGGCGGTGACCGCGACGGTCCACGGTTGTCGGCCAGCGGCGATCAATCCCGTTGGACCAGCGCGAGCCGCGCCATCTCCTTGCCGACCGAGATCACGGCGACGCCGATCGCGAGGACGATCACCGCCGCCACGTAGTCGCGCTGTTCGAGATACGCGATGCACTCGCGAAAAAACAACAAACTGCCGAGCATCAACAGCAAGGCGAGCAATTCGAAGAACACGTGTTTCATAGCACGATTGCCTGGTGTGAGCGGCCGCCGGGTCATCCGCGCAGCCACAACAGCCACGCCATGCACGCGAGCGCGACGGTCACGGCCAGGTAGAACGTCGGGCGCGGGCGTGCGCGGCGGGCTTCGGCGCGCAGGGCGGCCAGTCTTCGCACGAGGTCGCGATCGCCGACCCGGTGGGCCGCCAGCGCGCCGACGAACACCCAGCGAAACAGCACGAGCCACAATCCGAGCGCGCCGAGCGTGACCAGGGTGACGAACGGGTCGACGCGACCGGGAAACATGTCGCGCAAGATGGCTCGGTTGGTCCCGTACAGTGCGGTGTACACAAGTGCGGCGGCGAACACCGCGACGACCGCGACCAGGCCGCGGTAGACCCGGCGGCGCCGCCGCCAGCGCGGCGGCAGCGGGAGTGCGGCCGCCGCGAGCGTGCGCGCGCGCTCGGGCGGGCGAGGGCTCCGCGCCGTAAGCAGCGCCGCGCCGGCGAGATAGCCGAGGAGCCCGGCGGCGACGAGCGCGAATCGCCCGGGGCCGTAGACGTGTGCCGCGACCGTCTTGGGAAACAGCGCGCTCGGCAGCAGCAGCGCCGACGGAAACGCGAACAGCAGCAACACGTCCGAGCGCCGCCACACGCCGACCGCCAACGGCAACAGGGCGCCTCCCGCGACGATGGCCGCGGCCGCCGTGGCGGCCGTGCCGGACCACGCCCCGGTGAAGATCCCGGGCAACACCGCGACCGACACCCACACGTTGAGGCCGAGCGCCAACACCACCGCGTCGGCATACGCGCGCCAGCGGCCCGAGTGCATGTCGGCGAGCACGGTCCGATCGTAAAGGCAGTGGCGCGAAACCGCTACCCGGCGGGCGGTCGTCCGCGCGGGGTCAACGCACGGCGACGGGGTCGTCGACCAGGTCGCGCTCGCGCGCGATCCCGAGCCGGTCGAACGCGGCCCGGGCGGCTCGCGCCCGGGCCTCCGCGGCGTCCCGGTCGCCGCGCGCGCGCAGGGCCCGCGCCTCGGCCGCGAGCGTGCGAGCGTGTTCGTACGGGTCGGCGCCGGCGAGCAGCGCGTGCGCCCGGCGGAACGCATCGCCGGCGGAGTCGAACGCGCCGCGGCGAGCGCGCACCGCCCCGGCGACGCGCCACGCGATGCCCTCGTCGACCGCGGAGGCGGCTTCGGCCGCCAAATCGACCGCGCGCAGGGCGTCGCGCTCGGCTCCGGCGAGGTCGCCGTCGGCGACGCGCAGCCGCGCCGAGAATACGTGCGCTTCGCTCAGAAAGTTGCGATTGCCGGTGCGTTCCGCCAACCGGAGGCTCTCGTCGAGCTCCGCGCGCGCCTCCTCGAGCCGGCCGGCTTCGAGCAACAACCCGGCGAGGTTGTTGCGCAACAGCGCGGCCGTGCCGGCGGCGCCGGTGCGGATGGCCAGTGCGAGGCCGCGCCGCGTGTGATCCATCGCCGCGTCAATGTCGCCCAGCGTCCACAGCACGATCCCGAGGTTGCAATGCGCGCCGACCTGGCTGGTCAGGTCGCCGAGTTCGACCGCGATGTCGAGGTTTCGCCGATTGCAGCGCAATTGGTCGCGGTAGCGTCCGGCGCGCATGTAGCTGGCGCCGAGCGAACTGAGAGCGCGAGCCAGCGCGCGCGCAAACTGCGGGTGGCCGTCGAGCAGGGCGACAGCGCGTTCCCCGTACGCGACTCCGCGGTCGCTGTCGCCGAGCCAGTAGCCATAGATCCAGCCGAGCCCGCCGTACAGGTCGGCCGCGACCACGGGATCCGCGCCGGCGTCCGCCAGCGCGGCGATGCCCCGTTCGAACCAGTCGATCGCGTCGCGCGCCGAGCCGCGCTGGCGCGCGCACCGCCCGAGCTTCGCGGACAGCCGCGCGCGCGCGACGGGCGCGTCGCCCCGCTGCGCGAGGGCATCGCGATAGGCGCGTTCGCCGTCGGCGATCGAATCGGCTTGCGACAGCGCGTCGCCGATGCTCTCGAGTAGGTCGGCGTCCGGCTCGTCGGTCAGCTCGGCGGCGCGGCGGAGCAGCCGCGCAACGTCGCCGTAGGCGAACAGCGACAACGATCGCTCGCCGGCGGCGCGGTACGCGGCCGCGGCGTCGGCTCGCTCGCCGGCTGCGTCGAGGTGTTGCGCGATCGCCGCCATGTGCGACGCGTCGCGCGGCTGCGCCTGGCGGTGCTGGCGCAACCAACTGGCAACCGCCGCGTGCAGCCGTCGCCGCTCGCGCGGTGGGATCTGGCGATAGGCGACGTCGCGGACGAGCGCGCTGCGGAACGCGTAGCGGTCGTCGTCGATCGCCTCCGGCGGCAGCGGGAACGCCATCGCCCGCCGTTCGAGCTCGGCGAGCGCGTCGTCGAGCACCGCCTCGTTCCGCGCGTCGATCCCCAGCGCCGCGCGGCAGGCGTCTCGCCAGAATTCGCGTCCGACCACCGCCGCGGCGCGAACGACGTCGCGGGCGCGCGGGGGCAGGCGGTCCAGCCGCGCCTGAATGGCGGCCTCGACGGTCTCCGGCAGCCCGGCGCCGGACTGTGCGTCGCGTTCCGACAGCTCGCGGGCCAGCTCTTCGACGAAAAACGGATTGCCGCCGGCGCGCGCCACGACGTCGCGCACCGCGTCGCGTGTTGCATTCGGCGCGACGTGGCGCGCGATCGACTCGGCGTCCCGATCGCGCAGTGGCGACAGCCGGACGACCGTGTGTCGCGCCGCGTCCGGGCCGTCCGCACACCACGTCGGGGCCCGCTCGCACAGGGCGGGCCGCGCGAGCGCGAGACAGAACACGGGCACCTGGTCGAGCGTTCGGCGCAGGTGTTCGAACACGGCCAGGGATGCGTCGTCCGCCCATTGAACGTCCTCGAGGACGAGTCCGACCGGGCGTCGCGCGGCTCGCAGCTCGAGCCAGCGGCGCGCGGCGGCGACGACGGCGGCGCGGTTGTCGACTCCGTCGGCGGTGGCGGCGCGAACCCACTCGCGGTGGGCGTGCGCGAGCATGGACAGCGGCGCGACCTCGCCCAGCGGCGTCGCGCGCGCGACGAGCCAGTCGATCTCGCGGCGAGCGGCGGCGCGGTCGACGAGTTCGAGTCGCAGGCGGCTCTTGCCGGCGCCGGTCTCGCCGAGCAGCGTGACGAATCGCGGCGAGTGACTCGCGAACGCGTCGTCGAGCGCGCGACTCAACAGGTCCAGCTCGCGGTCGCGTCCCACGAGCGCCGGCCGGTCGCGCGGCAACCGGTCGTCGGTCGTGGGCGACAGGGCGAGCGCGCGGTCGCCGGCGACGCCGTCCGGCACGTCGCGCGCATCGAACCGACCGACCAGGTGGCGCGCGGCCGCCGGCGACGCAAACACCTGGCCGGGCCCGGCGGCGTTCGCGAGGCGCCGGGCCCGGTCGAGGGCGTCGCCGGTCGCCGTCGTGCCCGTTGCAACCGCTCGCAACAAGATCCGGCCGGTGTCGATCCCGACGCGTTCGGCGCCGGCGCGCAGCAGCTCGAACGCGGCGCGCGCGGCGCGCGCGGCATCGTCTCCGTACGCGATCGGCGCGCCGAACAGCGCGACGAACTCACCGCGGTCGTCCGACTGCGGTGTTCCGCCGAGGTCGACGACGATCCGCTCGACGTCGTCGGGCTCGGTTTCGCGGCCGAGCGCGGCGCACAGCGCCGTCGCGACGCGCACTTCGCCGGTCCGCGTCGGTGGAGCCGCCGCCGGTGCGCGCACCGACGGCGCGCCGTCCGGGACCAGGGGAGCCAGCACCGTGGTCTGCCGCGCGGCCGCGGCCGAAACGGCCGGGGCCGCAGCCAGGACGCGCGGCCCGCTGTCGGCGCCGTCGCCGCGCGCGGCCCGCGCGATCTCCTCGGCGAGCGCATCGGCGGTGTCGGGGCGGTCGTGCGGCGAGGACGCGAGAGCGCGGGCGAACACGCGGTCGAGCGCCGCGCGCGCGATCGGCGGCGCGGCGCCGCGCGGCAGCGGCGGCGGGCCCGGCGGTCGACGCGCCCGGGCGCGCGCGATCGCCGCGTCGAGCGACGGCGTGTAGAACGGCAAGTCGCCGGCGAACAGCTCGTATGCCAGGACCGCCGCCGCATACACGTCCGCGCGCGCGTCGTACGGTTCGCCGCGCAACACCTCCGGTGCGATGTACGCCGGCGTGCCGGCTACTCGGGCGCTCGGACCGCCGGCGCCGGCGTGCGCGATACCGAAGTCGGTGAGCACGACGCGCACGTCGCCCGCGATCACGTTGTCGGGCTTGACGTCGCGGTGCAGGACGCCGGCGCGGTGCGCGGCGGCGAGCCCGGCGCAGATCTGGTTGATCGCATCGAGTTTGCGCGCAAGTGGCACTGCTGCGTACGAGCCGTCCGCGAGCCGGTCGCGCAGCGAGCCGCCCTCGATGCGTTCCATCGTGATGAACAGCCGCCCGTCGTGCTGGCCGATGTCGTGTACGCGGCACACGTTCGGGTGCGATACCCGGCGCGCGAGCCGTACCTCGCTGCGAATGCGATCGCGCGCCTCCGGCATCGCCGACAGCGATGCGTGCAGCAGCTTGAGGGCGGCGCGCTCGTTGAGCGCCTCGTCGAGCACCTCGTACACGGCGCCCATGCCGCCGGCGCCGAGCCAGCCGACGACGCGGTAACGGCCGGCCAGCCGAGCGCCGACCGGCAACCGGACGCCGCCCGCGCCGGCGGTTTCGCCGTGGTCCCCGTGCATCTCTGTCGCCGTTGTGGTGTAAGGATACCGCCGATGACCACCCGCGTGCGGAGGCGACCGATCGTCGTCGCAATCGACGGCCCGGCCGGCGCCGGCAAATCGACCGTGTCCAAGCGACTGGCGGCCGACCTGGGCTACCGGTTGCTCGACACCGGCGCCCTGTATCGAGCGGTTGCGCTCGAGGCGCGGCGGCGGGGTGTCGCGTGGGACGACGAACCGGCGCTCGCTCGTCTCGCGGCGGACCTCGACGTGACGTTCGAACTCGTCGCCGGGGAAAACCGCGTTCGGGTCGCCGGCGAGGACGTATCCGACGCGATCCGCGCGCCGGAGATCTCGGACGGCGCGTCGCGCGTGTCGGCGCTGCCGGCGGTGCGCGCGGCGCTGCTGGGCGTACAGCGCCGGCTCGGCGCCCGCGGCGGCGTGGTCGCCGAGGGGCGCGACATCGGCACCGTCGTGTTTCCCGGCGCCGAGGCGAAGTTCTTTCTGACCGCGTCGCCCGAGGCGCGGGCGCGGCGGCGCTGGGATGAGCTGCAAGCAAAGGGAATCGCGGCGGATTTCGAAGAGATCGCGTCGGCGATGGCGGAGCGCGACCGCCGCGATGCCGAGCGAGCCGTCGCGCCGTTGCGCGCCGCGCCGGACGCGGTCGTCGTCGATTCGTCCGACCTCTCCGTCGACGAGGTCGTGGCGCGGCTGCGCCGCGCGGTGCGCGCCAAAGAGCGCGCCCGCGCCCAAACGCCAAGAAACGATTGACAAAGCCGGCGGCGCCATGTACCAGTGCGAACTCGGCGTCGGGCCGCCCGTCGGGTGAAATCCACCCCGGCGCCGCATGGAGTAGGAAAACTTGCAGATGGTTCCCGAGGAGCAAAAGAGCACCGGCGACGTGAGCTTTGCCGCGCTGTTCGAAGAGAGTCTGAAAAAGCAGCCGCCGCGCGAGGGCGAGATCGTCAAGGGCACGGTCATCGACGTGTCGAAGGACTTCGCGATCGTCGACGTCGGCTACAAGTCGGAAGGCCAGATTCCGATCGACGAGTTCCGCGAGGCCGACGGGGCGGTGCACGTCAAGCCGGGCGACGAGGTCGAGGTCTTCTTCGAGGCTCGCGAAAACGACGCCGGCATGTGCGTGCTGTCCAAGGAGAAAGCCGACCGGCTCAAGGTGTGGGACGAGATCTCGGCGGCATGCGAGCGGGACGAACTCATCGAGGGGACCATCACCCAGCGGGTCAAGGGCGGCCTGAACGTCACCATCCGGGGCGGCGTCAAGGCGTTCCTGCCGGGCTCGCAGGTCGACCTGCGTCCGGTCCGCAACCTCGACGCGTTCATCGGCCAGACCTTCCAGTTCAAGGTCATCAAGTTCAACAAGAAGCGCGGCAACATCGTGCTGTCGCGGCGCGTGCTGCTCGAGAAGGAGCGCGCCGCCCTGAAGGAGAGCACGCTCGAGCGCCTGAAAGAGGGACAGATCGTCGAGGGCATCGTCAAGAACCTCACCGAGTACGGTGCGTTCATCGACCTCGGCGGCATCGACGGCCTGTTGCACATCACCGACATGAGCTGGGGCCGAGTCAACCACCCGTCCGAGCTGTTCCAGGTCGGCGACCACGTGCGCGTCAAGGTGTTGAAGTTCAACCCGGAGACGGAGCGCGTGTCGCTCGGCCTCAAGCAGATCAGCGAGGACCCGTGGACGCGGGCGCACGAAAAGTACCTGCCGGGCACCGTCGTCCGCGGCAAGGTCGTGTCGCTCAAGGACTACGGTGCGTTCATCGAACTCGAGGAGGGCATCGAGGGTCTCGTCCACGTATCCGAGATGTCGTGGACGCGCCGGGTCAAGCACCCATCCAAGATCGTCAACGTCGGCGACGTGGTCGAGGCGGTCGTGCTCGACGTGGACGTCGTCAACAAGCGCGTGTCGCTCGGCATGAAACAGCTCGAGCCGAACCCCTACGAGCAGCTCGTCAAGAAGTACCCGCCGGGCTCGGTCGTGAAGGGCAAGGTTCGCAACATTGCCGACTTCGGCGTGTTCGTGGAGATCGAGGAGGGGATCGACGGGCTCGTCCACATCAGCGACATGTCGTGGACGCAGCGGGTCAAGCACCCGTCCGAGCTGTTCCAGAAGGGCGATGAGGTCGAAGCGGTCCTCCAAGAGATCAACATGGAGGACGACGACAAGCCGAAGATCTCGCTGAGCATCAAGGCGCTCAGCCCGGACCCGTGGTCGCGTATTCCGCAGGAGTACCCGGTCGGCAAGGTGTTCGACGCCAAGGTGCTCAAGGTGCTCGACTTCGGCGCGTTCGTGCAGCTCGAAGAGGGAGTCGAGGGACTCGTGCACGTGTCGGAGATCTCCGAGGAGCGGGTGGAAGACCCGCGCGACGTGCTGCAGCCGGGTCAGACGGTCAAGGTGCAGGTGATCAGCGTCGACCCGCTCGAGCGCAAGATCGGCCTGAGCATCCGGTCGGCGGAGCGCCACGCCGAGATGGCGGACGCGCAGGGCTACGCGCCGGGGACGACCGGCGGCGCGACGCTCGGCGACGTGTTCAAGGACAAACTCGGCGCGCTCAAGCCGACCGAGTCGAACGAGTAGCGCCGGTTGCGGATCGGTGCGTACGCCGGTCCGCGCCCGCGTCGGCTTCGCTGCGACGGTCCCGCTCGGCATCGGCCCGCGCGGGGCCGTCGCGCGTCGACCGTCTCCCTTGTATCCGCAACGGCCGGGTCGCCTCGGCGCGAAGTCGCGCCGGTTGCCCGCGCGGTGTACGATCCCCGCGCGATGTTCCGCTGGATCCGGATCGCGGCGATCGGCGTCGTGCTCGCGGCGTTCATCGCCGTGGGCGCCGCCGTCGCGTTGATCTTGGTCGCGAATGCGCGGTGGGTGGTCGTCGCCATTCCCCCGTGGCTGGGCTGGCTGGTGTCGGCGCCCGCGTACGAGGTGTGGCTGCCGGCGCTCATCGGCGGCTGGGTGGCGGCGGTGATCGCGGTGGCCGGGCTGTTGGTGTGGAGTCTGTACTACGTCTATCGGCGGCGCCAGTATGAGTCTCTCATCGCGAAGCTGGAGCGCGAACTCACGGGATTGCGCAATCTGCCGCTGACGCGGCCCGCGCCGCTGGAGGATCTGCCCGAGGAGGGCGACGGCGCGGTCGCGGCGGCGCCGCCGGCGCGCGACGGGGCGGAGGCGTAGTGGGCGCGGCGGTTGCGGCGGCGCTGGTGGCGCTCGGCGCGCTCGCGGCGGGCGTGCTGATCGGCCGGTATTACGTGCCCGACGATCGCGAACTGCGGCGCGCGGCACGCCACGCGCGGTCGTTTGCGCGCGCTCTCAACTTCGTGCTCGCCCGGGACCGCGACGCCGCGGTCGACGAGTTGATGCGCGTGGTCGACGACAACGTGTCGGACCTCGAGCCGTACTTCGCGCTCGGCGCGCTGTTTCGGAGCCGCGGCGAGTGGGAGCGCGCCATCCGCGTGCACCAGGCGTTGGAACTGCGGCCGGAAGCGGACGTGCCCACGCGTGCGCGCGCACTGTACGAGCTGGCCCTCGACTTCCGTGCGGCGGGTATGCCGCGGCGCGCGATCCGGGCGATGGAGCAGGTGCTCGCGCTCGATGCCGGGCACGACGGGGCCGTGCGCGCGCTGTGTGCGTTGTACGAGCAGCAGGGCTTGTACGCCGAGGCCGCGCGCGCGTGGGAGCGCGTCGCGCAGCGTGGCGCGGACGTTCCGCGGGATCGGCTCGGCCACTTGTGGGCGGCGGCGGCGCGCGCGGCGGCGGCCGCCGGCGACGTCGGCGAAGCGCGCGCGGCGTTGCGCGAGGCGGAGCGCTACGCCCCGGGGACGCCGCCGGTGGCGAGTGCGGCGATCGCGGTCGCGGTGGCGTGCGGGGATGAGCGCGCGGCGGCCAAGCGGGCGCGCGAGGCGCTCGTGCGCGCGCCGCATCTGGCGGAAGTGTGGGTGGCGCAGCTCGAGGCGTGCGAGCGGCGCGTCGCGCGGACCGAGGCGGAGCCGGCCGCGGATGCGCAGGCAGCGGAACAGCGGGCGGCGGACGTCGACCGCGTGGTGTCCGAGCGGCTCGCCCGCGCGATCGCCGAGGCGATCGCCGAGGCGGGGCCGCAGCCGGACCTGCTGCTGGCGCGCGCGCGAGTGCGCGCCGACTCGGACCCGGCGGCGGCATGGGCCGATGCGCGCGCCGCGGTCTCCGCGCGCCCCGACGACCTGGCCGCACGCGTGGCGGCGGCGCGGCTGGCGCTCGCCGCCGGCGGGGACGACGACGTCCGCGGGGAGCTGGCGGCGCTCGTCGCGCCGGCCGGCCCGCTCGATGCGCTGGTCGGCCGCCCGTGGCGGTGCGCGACCTGCGCGCGCCGGGCGGCGGCGCACGCGTGGCGGTGCGACGGTTGCGGGCACTGGGGCACGCTGAAGCGGGCGCCGATCGCGGCCGAGGCGGACGCCGCGGTGCCGCGGGATCGCCGCGCCGCGCCGCGCGGCGC
>RFGE01000242.1 GCA_003696105.1 Deltaproteobacteria bacterium
CGCCGCGCGGCACGCGACAGCCCGCGCCGCGGCTGGCCGGACACGGCGGCGCGGGTTCGCGGCCGGTGGCGACCTGTACGCCGGCACACCGACCGGGGGGGCCGTTGTACCCGCGCCGGTTGTGCGGTACGCGAAAGCCCCCGGACCGTGCGACGTGAACGAGGAGGACACCCCATGACCCGCATCCGAATCTCCATCGCCACCGCGGCCGCCGCGGCGCTCGCCGCGTGCGGCTCCCCGCAGTCACCCGCGCCCGAACCGGCGCCGATCGCCAGCAAGACCGGCCCGGGCCTCACCACCGGCGAGGCACCGCCGGCCGAAGCGCCCGCGCCCGCGCCCGCGCCCAAGCGCGCGTGGCCCGCCTACGACGCGGTCCCCGAGATCCCGCTCGAGGTGCTGCTCGGCAACCCCACCAAGGTCCGCCCGCAGCTATCGCCCGACGGCAAGCGCATGGCCTACCTCGCCCCCGAGGAGGGCGTGCTCAACATCTGGGTGCAGACCGTCGGCAAGCCGGACGCGGTCGCGGTCACCCACGACCGCAAGCGCGGCATCCGCAGCTACTTCTGGGCGCCCAACGGCAAGCAACTGTTGTACGTCCAGGACAAGGGCGGCGACGAGAACTGGCACGTGTGGGCGGTCGACGCCACCGGCGGCGAACCACGCGACCTCACGCCGATCGACGGCGTGCAGGCGCAGATCCTGGCGGTCGAACACAAGATCCCCAACAAGATCCTCGTCGGCCTCAACGACCGCAACCCGATGCTGCACGACGTCTACTCGATCGATCTGAAGACCGGCAAGCGCACGCTCGTGCAGCAAAACGACATCACGGCGATCGCGTGGATCGCCGATCACAAGCTGCGCGTGCGCGCCGCGGTCACGCTGTCGCCCGACGGCGGCGCGGCGCTGCAGTACCGCGCCGGCGGCAAGGGCCCGTTCACCGAGCTGACCAAGTGGGGCGCCGAGGACATGTTCACGACCAACCCCGCCGGGTTCGCAGCCAACAACCGCACGCTGTACATGCTGTCGAGCGTCGGCAGCAACACGACCCAGCTGCGCGCGTTCGACGTCAAGAGCAAGCGGGAAAAGGTCATCTTCAAAGACGACACCTACGACGTCACCGGCGTGCTGTCCCACCCGACCAAGTACACGATCCAGGCCGTCGCGGTCGAGCGCGACCGGACCACGTGGACGGTGCTCGACAAGTCGGTGGCCAAGGACTTCGAGGCGCTCGCCGCCGTCGACGACGGAGACCTGTCGGTGGTGAGCCGCGACCGCCGCGACAAGACGTGGCTCGTCGCGTTCAGCCACGACGACGGCCCGGTCGTCTACTACGCCTACGACCGCAAGACGCGCAAGGCTACCCGGCTGTTCTCGCACCGCCCCGAGCTCGAGGATCTCACCCTCGCCGAGATGAAGCCGGTGAGCTGGAAGGCGCGCGACGGGCTCGAGATCCACGGCTACCTGACCCTGCCGCCGAAGGTCGAGCCCAAGGCGCTGCCGGCCGTGGTGTACGTGCACGGCGGGCCCTGGGCGCGCGACTCGTGGGGGTTCGACCCGACCGCGCAGTGGCTGGCCAACCGCGGCTACGCCGTGTTGCAGCCCAACTACCGCGGCTCGACCGGCTACGGCAAGTCGTACATCAACGCCGCCGACAAGGAGTGGGGCGGCAAGATGCAAGACGACATCAGCGACGGCACGCGGTGGCTCATCGATCAGGGCATCGCCGACCCGGAGCGGATCTGCATCATGGGCGGCTCGTACGGCGGCTACGCCACGCTGATGGGCCTGGTGCGCGAGCCGGATCTGTACGCGTGCGGCGTGGACATCGTCGGCGTGGCGAACCTGTTTACCTGGATGAAGACCATCCCGCCGTACTGGCGACCGTTCGTCCACGTGCTGTACCAACGCGTCGGCCACCCCGAGAAAGACAAGGAGTTGCTCGAGCAGCGGTCGCCGGTATTCCAGGTTGACAAGATCAAGGCGCCCCTGCTCATCGGACAGGGCGCCAACGATCCGCGCGTGCCCAAGGCCGAGTCCACGCAGATCCGCGACGCGCTGCGCAACGCCGGCAAGACCGTCGAGTACATCGAATTCCCGGACGAAGGGCACGGCTTCGCGCGCCCGGAGAATCGGCTGAAGTTCTACGAGGCGGCCGAGAAGTTCCTCGCCGAGCACATCGGCGGCCGGGCGCCGTAACCGCCGGTCTTCAGGGCTGCCGCTCGCGCCGGCCGCCATGCGGCGCGCGCCCGGGGCGCACGGAGCCGAATGCGCCCCCGGCGCGGCGGCCCGGGAATCCGGATCGGTCCGGGCCGTCCGCGGGACCGGAGTGAGCTGGCCGGCTCGCAATGCAGGTCCCTGCGGCCCGGGAGCCGCCGTGCGGCACGCGCCCGGGGCGCACGGAGCCGAATGCGCCCCCGGCGCGGCGCCGTGACGCGAGCCGTGAGCCGGAATCGGGTCGAGCTGCCACTGCGAAAGCGTGAAAAGTAGAACGTGGCACTCTCGACTTTTTGTTGCGGCGGTCCTCGGGGGCTGGGGCGCCGTGGCCGGCTGCGACGCGAGCGACCCGCCGGGTGACCTCGGTGGCGTCGACGCGAGCGCCGGCGGCGCGGATCGCGACGCGAGCCCGCCGGACGGGCGGCCCGACGCGGGCGCGCCGGTGGCCGATGCGGGCCGGACTCCCGCCGGCGATCCGGCCGACCCGGGCGCATACGCCGTCCACGTGGCCGACGACGTCGCGATCCCGGTCGGCGGCGGCACCGCGACCGCCACGATCTGCTCGCCATCGGACGACGGCGGCGGACACCCGGCGGCGGGCCGCTTCCCGCTGGTGATTCTGTCGCCGGGGTTTCAGCTGCCGCGCGACCAGTACGCGTCGGCGTGCCGCCACCTCGCGTCGTGGGGATTCGTGGTCGTGCTGCAGGACTACGCCGGCGACGGCGGCATCCTGTCGCCGCCGAACCACCAACAGCTGGCCGAAGACGTCGGCGACGTGATCGACTGGGTGCTGGACGCGAGCGACGGCCTCGCGGCGCGGGTCGACGCCGCGCACATCGCCACCGTCGGGCACTCGCTGGGCGGCAAGGTGAGCATTCTGGCCGCCATCCTCGACGACCGCGTCGGCGCGACGGTCGGCTGGGATCCGGTCGACGCGACGCCGCCGATCGACAACGGCTCGCCCTCGGTGACGCCCGAGCGCATGGACGAACTGACCGTGCCGATCGCGGTGCTCGGCGAGACGCTCGACGCGACCGGCGGGTTTTCGCCGTGCGCTCCGGCCGAGGACAACTACGTGCAGTACTTCGAACACGCGTGCGCTGCGCCCGTCGCCCTCGAAATCACGATCGACGGCGCCGACCACATGGACTGGGTCGACGACCGCGCCGGCTGCGGGTTCACGTGCAGCGTGTGCCGGACCGGAACGGCCGACGACGCGCACACCCGCGCGATCACGCGCCGGGCGACCACCGCGTTTTTGCTCGCGCACCTCATGGGCGCCGGCGGCTACGAGTCGTTCCTGGCGCCGCCGCAGCTGGGGGAGGGCGCATCGGTGCGCGCCGGGCCCGCCTGCCCGTAGCCTGCGCCGTACCGCGCGCCGTCCACCGGCGCCGCGGTCGGGCCGCGACGCACGCGGCGCGCGCCGTCCAGCGGTCAGGGCAGCGGCGCAAACCGCACGACGCGGCCGTGCTCGACGTCGAGCACGCCGAGTTCGCCGCCGGTCCACCGCACGAGGTGGCGGGGCAAATCGACGCCGCCGGGCAGGTCTCCCGTCCCGCCGAACAGCCAGTGCGCGATGAACCGGCCGCCGGCGTCGAACGCGGCCAGGCGGCTCGGCCCGTCGTCGACCACGTACCAGGTACCGGCGGCGCGGGCGAGGCCGCGCGGATGGACCTCCCCCTCGAGGTCGACGGTGGCGACGACGGCACCCCCGCGGACCGCGAACAGCCGGCCGCCGGCGCCGTCGGCCACCCACGCGGTTCCGCCCGGGCCGGCGCCGTCGATCCACAGCGCCTGCGGCCACGCGTCCGCCGGCAGTTCGGTGAAGGCGACGAGCGCGCCGCCGTCGTCGAACGCGTTGACGCTCGGCCGGCCGGCTTCGCAGCGCGACCCGTACCGGAAGCACCCGCCCGCGACCCACAGCCGCCCGGCGCCCCACGCGATCGCGAGGGCCGAGTCGAAGCCGTGACCGGCGAACTCCGCGCCGAGGTCGAGCCGCCCGCCGTCGCCGAACCCGCGGTCGACCGTCCCGTCGGGGTTCCACCGCCACACGGCGTAGCCCGGGTGGTTTTCGAGGCCGTAGACGCGGCCGGCGCCGTCGACGGCGAGGTCCCACACGCGGCCGGACACCGGCTCGTACGCGGTCTCGCCACCGCCGGGCGGGTATCGCACGACCCCGCGCCCATCGACTTGTAGGTACACCGTTCCATCGCCGCCGACCGCCACGCCCCACGTCGCGTCTCCGGCGCCCGGATCCCAGTTCGGGCGCAGCGGCGCGAGCCGATTGCGGACCGCAAACGAGTAGGAGCCGGCGGCGTCGACCCCGTCGGCGTCGCTGCCGAGCCGCGCGCGGAACGTCACCCGGTGCCAGCCGTCGGCCATGCCCTCGGTCGACAGCACGGCGGTCGCGCCGGCCCGCCACGCGCCGGCGTCCACGCGATGTGCGACGCCGGCGACCGGCAGGTCGGTGCGCGCGGTGGCGGACACCCGCACGATGCCGGCCAGCGGCGCACCGTCGAGGTCGGGGGCGGTGAACGCGAACGACGGCGCCAGCGCGTGGCGATGGTTGGCGCCGCCGCGGTTGTCCCACCACTGGCCCCCGGCGGCCTCGTAGCGCACCGCGAACTCGACCTCGCCGGGCAGCGCGCCGGCCGGCGCCAGCGGCGCGCGGAATCGCCAGTCGTCGTCGCGCACCCACGTCGCGTCGACCTCGCGCCAGGTGGTCCACGCGTCGGTCGTGTAGCGGACCGCGACGCGTTTGTCGTACGCGAAGTCGAACACGCGCACGCGGCCCGCGAGGACGGCGGCGCCGTCTTCGATGGCGACGGACGACGCGAGCAGCCGCACCGGCCGGTCCTCGCTGACCGGCCGGAAGATGTAGTGGTCGTTGTAGGGGTCCCAGTGGGTCTGGCCCGCCATCCGCGCGAAGGCGGCAAACGCGATGTCGTCGGGACCACCGCCTCCGAGGTCGGAGTACAACCCGGCGTCGACGTCCACCCCCCAGCGCTCGTAGCCGTCGCCCAGGTCGGCCTCGTAGCTGGCGGAAGCGGTGTGCACGGTCGCCCAGTCGTCGGCGGTCCACAGGATGCCGACCTCCTTGTCGTACGCTTCGTCGCGCACGGCGAGGTCCACCCAGAAATACTGGGACCACACGCAGCCGGCGCTGCAGCCGCGAATCGTGCGCCAGCTGCCGCTGTCGACCGCGCGGACGGGGCCCGCGAGGGTGACCGCACGGCCGGCGCCGGCGGTCGGGTCGGCGTCCGCCGGCACACAGCCCGACGCGGCGCACGCGACGGCGCACGCGGCGGGCAGGAGGCGGAGGGAGGTCGGGAGGGTCATGGTCGCGACGATCGCAGGAACCGTGCCACCGCTCGCGCACGCCTCGCCCGCGCCGTTGCGGGCGGTCGCGCGTCGCACCGCGGGGGCGGACGCGTCGCGATCGGCAACGCCGTGCGCCCGTGTCGCGGTCGGCGAGCCGAGGTCACCCCGCGCGGGAGCGTGCGTCGCTCAGAAGTCGGCCTGGCGCGGGGCGCGCGGGAACGGGATCACGTCGCGGATGTTGTCGACCCCGGTCGCGTACTGGATCGCGCGCTCGAAGCCGAGGCCAAAGCCGGCGTGCGGGACGGTGCCGTAGCGGCGCAGGTCCCGGTACCACCAGTAGTCGTCCTTCGACAGGCCGAGTTCGTCGAGGCGGGCGTCGAGCACGTCCAGGCGCTCTTCCCGCTGGCTGCCGCCGATGATCTCGCCGATGCCGGGCGCGAGCACGTCCATCGCCGCGACGGTGCGGCCGTCGTCGTTGACGCGCATGTAAAACGCCTTGATGTCCTTCGGGTAGTCGACGACCGCGACGGGGCCGCCGACGACCTCCTCGGTCAGATATCGTTCGTGTTCCGATTGAAGATCCATGCCCCAGCGCACCGGAAATTCGAACGATCGGTTTGCTGCCTCGAGACGCCGGATCGCGTCGGTATAGGTCATCGTCTCGAACCGCGACGCGATCATGTGTTCGAGCCGGTCGACGCAGCCCTTGTCGACCCACTGCGCGAAGAACGCCATGTCGTCGGCTCGCTCGTCGAGCAGCGTCTTATAGATGGACTTCAAGAAGTCCTCGGCGAGGGCGACGTCGTCGTGCAGGTCGGCGAACGCGATCTCCGGTTCCACCATCCAGAACTCGGCCAGGTGCCGGCGGGTGTTGGAGTTCTCGGCCCGGAACGTCGGGCCGAAGGTGTACACGCGCGACATGGCGAGGCAGTAGGCCTCGACGTTGAGCTGGCCGGACACGGTCAGATGGGCCTCGCGGCCGAAGAAGTCCTGCGAGAAGTCCACCGCGCCGTCGGCCGTGCGCGGCAGGTTCGCCAGGTCGAGGGTGCTCACGCGGAACATCTCGCCGGCGCCCTCGCAGTCGCTCGCGGTGATGATCGGCGTGTGGATCCAGAAGAACCCGCGGTCGTGAAAGAACCGGTGGATGGCCATCGCCAGCGTGTGGCGGACGCGGGTGACGGCGCCGATGAGGTTCGTGCGCGGCCGCAGGTGCGCCACCGTGCGCAGAAACTCGGGCGAGTGGCGCTTGGGCTGCATCGGGTACGTCTCGGGGTCGTCGACCCAGCCGACCACCTCGATGCGGTCGGCCTGCAGCTCGACGCGCTGGCCCTTGCCCTGGGACTCGACGAGGGTGCCCTCGGCGCGGATCGCGCAGCCGGTGGTGATCCTGAGGACGACGTCTTCGTAGTTGGGCAGGTCGGCGGGCGCGACGACCTGTAGCGGCGCGAAGCACGAGCCGTCGTGGACGTGCACGAACGACAGCCCGGCCTTGGAGTCCCGGCGGGTGCGGACCCAGCCCTGGACGGCGACGCGCTCCCCGACGGGGGCGCGGTCGGACAGCAGATCGGCGATGCGGTGCGTGGTCATGAGCGGACGATCCTTCCGGCCTTGACGACCCGGGACACGAGGTTGACGCCGTAGTGATACGGGATTTCGGCCGGCGACGCCGCGTCCCAGACCACCAGGTCGGCCCGCGTACCCGGCGCGAGGCGGCCGACGTCGTGGCGGCCGAGGGCGCGCGCCGCGGCGCGGGTGACGCCGAGCCACGCCTCGTCGACCGTCATGCCGTAGTGGGTGGTCGCCAGCCACATCTGGAGGGGCAGCGCCTCGGAAAACGACGTGCCGGGGTTGAGGTCCGTGCCGACGGCGAGCGCGACGCCGGCGGCGCGCAGGGCCGCCACCGGCGGCGGCGCCATGCGCAGCTGGACGCACGCGCCCGGCAGCATCACCGCGGTGACGCCCGCCGCGGCGAGCGCGGCGATCCCGTCCGCCGACACGTGCTCGAGGTGGTCGGCCGACAGCGCGCCGAGTTCGGCGAGCAGCTCGGCGCCGCCGAGGTCGGCGAACTGGCCGACGTGTGCGCGCACCGCGAGGCCCGCGGCGCGCGCCGCCGCCAGGATGCGGCGCGTCTCTGCCGCGGTGAACGCGCCGTCGTCGCAGTACACGTCGGCCGACGTCGCGAGCCCGCGCCGCGCCACCTCGGGCACGAGCCGGTCGGCCACCTCGGCGACGAACGCGTCACGGTCGCCCGCGCGGTCGGGCGGCACGACGTGGGCGCCGAGCACGGTCGGGACCAGGTCGACCGGGTGCAGCGCGTCGACCTCCGCGATCGCCTCGAGCAGCGCCAGCTCGCCGGCGACCGTGAGCGCGTAGCCGCTCTTCGCCTCGCACGTGGTCGTGCCGTGCGCGAGCGCCCGATCCATGCGGGCCGCGGTGAGCCGCACGTGGTCGTCGACGGACGCGGCGCGGGTCGGCCCGAGGGTGGCGGCGATGCCGCCGCCGGCCGCCGCGATGTCGCGATAGCTGGCGCCGGCCGCGCGCAGGGCGAACTCGCCGGCGCGGTCGCCGGCGAACACCGGGTGCGCGTGCGGGTCGACGAGCCCGGGCGTGACGAGCCGGCCGCCGGCGTCCAGGCGCGGCGCGCCGCGCGCGTCGGCCGGCAGGTCGGCGGCCGGTCCGACCCACACCACGCGGCCGCCGCCGAGCGCGACCGCCGCGTCGGGGATGCAGCCGAGGGCGGCCTCGCCGGTGCCGTCGCCGTCGCAGGTCATCACGAGCCCCGCGCGGTCGACCACCAGGTCGACGCGGCCGGCCGGCGGCCACAGGTCGGCCGCCGCGACGCGCTCGACCGCGCCGTCGTCGAACGCCAGCTCGAGCGCGCCGCCGCGGGCGCGCGCGTCGCGGACGCGCCGCGGGCGGCCGACCGGCTCGCCCAGGTGGGGCGCCAGGTCGCACAGGCGCACCAGCCGGGCGTCGCCGCCGGCGCGGTACACGCGGACCGCCGCGCCGCGGCGCACGACCTCGGCGCGCTCGATCATGCGTCGCGCTCGGGCAGCGGCTCGAGTTTCGGCACGGCGATGCCGGCGCGCGCGGCGAACGCGATCGCCTCGTCGTAGCCGGCGTCGGCGTGGCGGATCACGCCCATGCCCGGGTCTGTGGTGAGCACGCGCTGCAGGCAGCGGGCGGCGCGGTCGGTGCCGTCGGCGACGACGACCATGCCGGCGTGCAGCGAGTAGCCGATACCGACGCCGCCGCCGTGGTGGAACGACACCCACGTGGCGCCGGCGGCGGTGTTGACCAGCGCGTTGAGGATCGGCCAGTCGGCGATCGCGTCCGAGCCGTCCTTCATCGCTTCGGTCTCGCGGTTGGGCGACGCCACCGAGCCGCTGTCGAGGTGATCGCGGCCGATCACGATCGGCGCCGACACCGCGCCCGACCGCACCAGCTCGTTGAACCGCAGTCCGACGCGATCGCGCTGCCCGTAGCCGAGCCAGCAGATGCGGGCCGGCAGCCCCTGGAACGCGACGCGCCGTTGCGCCATGCGGATCCAGGTCTCGAGCGCCGGGTCGTCGGGCACCTCGGCGAGCACGGCTTCGTCCGTCTTGCGGATGTCGGCCGGGTCGCCGGACAGCGCGACCCAGCGGAACGGGCCCTTGCCGGTGCAAAACAGCGGCCGGATGTACGCCGGGACGAACCCCGGGTAGGCGAACGCGTTGTCGAGGCCGCCGAGTTGCGCCTGGCCGCGCAGGTTGTTGCCGTAGTCGAACACGGCGGCGCCGGCGCTCTGCATGTCGATCATCGCCTGGCAGTGGACGACCATCGACGCCCGCGCGCGCCGGATGTACTCGTCCGGGTCGCGCGCGCGCAGGTCGGCCGCCTCGGCCAGCGACAGGCCCTGCGGGATGTAGCCGCCGAGCGGGTCGTGGGCCGACGTCTGGTCGGTCACGAGGTCGGGCGTGACGCCCCGGCGCACCAGCTCGGCGTAGACGTCGGCGGCGTTGGCGCACAGCCCGATCGAGCGCGCCTCGCCGGCGGCGACGCACGCATCGACCCGGCGCAGCGCGGCGTCGAGGTCGTCCGCGACCTCGTCGAGGTAGCGGGTGTCGAGGCGGCGCTGGATGCGCGCCGGGTCGACGTCGACCCCCAGGAACACGCCGCCGGCCATGGTCGCCGCCAGCGGCTGCGCCCCGCCCATGCCGCCGAGTCCGCCCGACAGCACGAACTTTCCGCGCAGGTCGCCGCCGAAGTGCGTCCGAGCGGCCGCGACGAACGTCTCGTAGGTGCCCTGCAAGATCCCCTGGGTGCCGATGTAGATCCACGAGCCGGCCGTCATCTGGCCGTACATCGTGAGGCCGGCCGCCTCGAGCTCGCGGAACGTGTCGAACGTGGCCCACGCCGGCACGAGGTTCGCGTTGGCGATCAGGACGCGCGGCGCCTCCTCGTGGGTGCGGAACCGGCCGACGGCGCGGCCGCTTTGCACCAGCAGGGTCTCGTCGTGGTCGAGGGTGCGCAGCTGCGCGACGATGCGGTGGTAGTCGTCCCACGACCGGGCGGCGCGGCCGGTGCCGCCGTAGACCACCAGATCCTGCGGCCGCTCGGCCACCTCCGGGTCGAGGTTGTTCATCAGCATGCGCATGGCCGCCTCTTGCGGCCAGCCCTTGCAGGTGAGCTGTGCGCCGCGCGGCGCGCGAATCGGCGTGTAGGTCGTCATGGTTCGGCCAGCAAGCTCCCGTCGTCGATCAGGGCCCGCACCGCCGCGATGTCGCGGTAGATGGGGCGGTCTCGGTCCATCGGCGGCACGCGCGCGCGAATGCGCGCGTGGACGCGCGCCAGCGGTTTGCTCGTCGACAGCGGCGCGCGCAAATCGAGGCCTTGCGCGGCGCACAGCAGCTCGATCGCGAGCACGGTGCGCACGTGGTCGTGAATCTGGCGCAGTTTGAGCGCGGCGGTCGCGCCCATGGACACGTGGTCCTCTCGCCCGGCCGACGACGGGATCGAGTCGACGGACGCCGGATGGGCGAGCACCTTGTTTTCCGACACGAGCGACGCCGCGGTCACCTGCGCCATCATGAAGCCGGAGTGCAGGCCGCTTTCGCGCGCGAGGAACGCCGGCAGCCCGCTCGACAGGTACGGGTTGACGAGCTGCTCGATGCGGCGCTCGCTGATGTTGGCGAGTTCGGCGATCGCGATGGCGGCGGCGTCGAGCGCCAGCGCCACGGGCTGGCCGTGAAAGTTGCCGCCGGAGATCAGCTCGCCGCCGAGCGGCGCGTCCGGGTCGACGAAGACCAGCGGGTTATCGGTCGACGCGTTGGCCTCGCGCTCGATCACGCCGGCGGCGAACTCGACCAGGTCGCGGGTCGCGCCGTGGACCTGCGGCATGCAGCGCAGCGAGTAGGGATCTTGCACCTTGCCGCAGTCGCGGTGCGACGCCATGATTTCCGACCCGTCGAGCAGGCTGCGCAGGTGGGCGGCGGCCGCCTGGGCGCCGGGATGCGGGCGCGCGTCGACGATGCGCGGGTCGAACGCGCGCTGGGTGCCCTTGAGCGCCTCGAGCGACATCGCGCCGGCGATGTCGGCGACGCGACAGGTGACGCGCGCATCGTGCAGCGCGAGCGCGCCGATCGCCGTCATGTGCTGCGTGCCGTTGAGCAGGGTGAGCCCCTCTTTGGCCTCGAGCGCGAGCGGTTCGACCCCGGCGCGGGCCAGCGCATCGGCGGCGGGCATCACCGCGCCGTCGAACTCGGCCTCGCCCTCGCCGATGAGCGTCAGCGCCAGGTGCGCCAGCGGGGCGAGGTCGCCGGACGCGCCGACCGATCCGCGGGCCGGGATCACCGGGTGGACGCCGGCCGCCAGCAGGGCGCACAGGCGCTCACACACCACCGGGCGCGCGCCCGAGTGGCCGCGGGCGAGCACGGCGGCGCGCAGCAGCATCATCGCGCGGACCGCCTCGATGGGCAGCGGGTCGCCGACGCCGACCGAGTGCGAGCGGACCAGGTTTCGCTGCAGCTCGGCGATCTGGCGCGCCGAGATGCGCACCTCGGCGAGCGCGCCGAAGCCGGTGTTGACGCCGTAGACCGCGGGCGCGTCCTCGCCGCCGGCGGCGATCGCGTCGACCACGGCGCGGGACGCGCGCATGCGCGCGATCGCCTCGGGAGACACGGTCACCGGCGCGCGATCGCGCGCGACGCGGGCGATGACGTCGAGGGTGAGCGGCCGTTGGCCGAGCGGGAAGGCGTCCACGGGGGGATCTACGCGCCGGCGGGCGGCGAGGTCAAGCGGTCGCGCCGGCCGCCGCGTCCCGGCGGCGCGATCCGCGGCCGCGCCCGCGAACCGATGTATGTGCATCCATTCGGCTCACGTCAGCCACGCGAGCCAGGCGGCGCCGGCCGCGGTCGTCGCGATCGGGATCGGCGCGCCGATGCGCAAATGCTGCCAGAAGCCGATGCCGCCCACGTCGCGGCCGGCGTCGGCGACGAGGATGTTCGCGACCGAGCCCAGCACGGTGAGATTGCCCGCGAAGGTCGACGCCATCGCCAGCAGCTCCCGGCCGGCGCGTGGATCGGGCAGCGCGGCGACCGGGGCGCCGTCGACCGCCGCCAGGGCGGCCCGGGGCGACAGCACGCCGGCGGCGACGCATGCCACCGCGCCGGCGAGCACCGCGGCCGGCCGGTCCAGCCCGACCAGGTGCAGCCGGCGGGCCGACACGAGCAGGTAGACGATCGCGAAGATCGGGGCGCCGGCCCACGGCATGGCGAGTTCGGCGGCGCGCGGCGGCGCCGTATGCCCGCGAGGGGATGGCGAGCGTGCGTCTCGCACTCGTCGCGCGTTTCGCGGCGCGTGTCAAGGGACGTCGCCTCGGCGGCGCGCGGGGCGGGCCGCGCGCGTTCGGCGGCGGCGCGCGTTGACACTGGTTCGCGGCGATGTCGATAATGACCGCGCACCTGGGGCGCGCGCGGGCGATGGGCGCCGCGCGTGCCCCTCGCGCCGACGATGACTGCCACCCGCTCAGCCGCCGATGCGCGCCGTCTGATCCCGCCCGCCGTGCGCGCGGGCGCGGCGATGTGACCGATGGCGCCGGACCGCGACGATCCCGAGGTAGACGGCCCGGTCCCCTCCGCGGAGCCCGGGGCCGGCGGCGCGCCGGCCGCGTCCGAAGCGGGCGCGGGAACCGGCGCATCGTCGGAGCCGGAGGCCAGCGGCGAGCCGGTGGCGCTCGGCGACGACGACATCGAGATGATCGAACTCGACGACGACGACCTCGTCGCCGAAGCGGAGCCGCTCGGGGCGGCACCGCCGCCGATGCCGCCGCCGGTGCCGCCGCCGGGTGCGCAGGTGCCCGATGCGCCGCCGCCGGTGCCGGCGGGGCCCACGGCGGCGCCGGAGCCGCCCGGCGCCGGTCGCGACGGGGAGGACGCGGTGGAGTCCGCGCCCGGCGTCGACATCGCCGTCGAAGACGCCGCCGCCGACGCCGCGGTCGACATCGCCGTCGAGGGCGCCGCCGCCGACGCCGCCGTCGACATCGCCGTCGAGGACGCCGCCGACGACGACTCCGCCGTCGATGACGGTTCCGCGCCCGGTGCCGCGCCCGCGGTCGGCGGCGGTTCCGCGCCGGGCGTCCGGGGCGACGACCGCGCCGCTCCGCACGGTGGCGCGGCGCCCCCGCCGCGAGACCTCGAGCAGCCGACTCCGGTGGAC